>CALXTZ010000029.1 GCA_944391545.1 uncultured Alphaproteobacteria bacterium | reverse complement strand
GATGGAATTTAACACGCCGGACAACAAAGAAACCAAAGAAACCGCCAACAAAAACGGAAACGTAATACGGCTTAATTGCGTCGTGACGTCGATTTTACCCGGAATTTGGTCAAATCCGGGAGCCAAAACAACCATCGCATACGGCATCAAGATTTCCATCAGGATTGTGAAAATCAATAAGATATAGAAAAGCAGGCTGAAAGCTTCTTTAGCAAACAATCGCGCTTTATCTTTGCCCTTTTCTTTTAAGATGCGCGCAAAAATCGGCACAAAGGAAACATTTAAAGTACCTTCGGCAAACAAGCTTCGGAACAAATTCGGAAACCGCAACGCCACAAAGAAAGCATCCGACAGCATTGTTGCCCCCAAATACCTGGCAATCAACACATCCCGGATAAATCCGATAATCCGGCTGAGCATGGTAAAACCACTCACGGTGGCAATTGATTTTAACAGCGACATATTTGACTTATAATTTATTTTTACTCAACAAACAACTTATTTCTCATGAAAGTTCCGTGACAGCGGCGATTTAAGAAAGACTTAATCGTTCCATAACATGGTCATAGTCCCACACATGATCAACCGGCCCCAAAGAGGCCAGCGTCGGTTTTTGAGAAAATAACCGGTGCGCCGTTTGTCGCAAAGCATCCGCATTCACGCTTTCAATTTTGGCAATTGTTTCTTCTTTCGGAATGACCCGTCCCCAAATCGCCATATTCCGCGCATTGCCTTCACACCTGGCCGATGTGCTTTCACGCTTCATCAAAACCATCGCTTTTAACTGGGCTTTGGCGCGTTCAATTTCGGCATCCGTCAGCGTTGACCCGACTTTTAACAGCTCATCACACACGACCGGCAATAAATCTTTGACTTCTTTTTCCCCCGTACCGGCATAAATACCGAACAAACCGCTGTCGGTATAGCTGGACGCAAACGAATAAATCGTATAAACAAGGCCGCGTTTTTCCCGCACTTCCTGGAACAGCCGAGACGACATCCCACCGCCTAAAATCGTCGATAAAATCGTTTGGGCATAGAATAAATCGTCTTGATACGCCAGCCCCGGAAATCCCAACAAAATATTTACTTGTTCAATGTCTTTTTTCTGACGAAACTCCCCGCCGACATACCGCGCGGGAAGCATTTCTCGATGTCCTTTAACCGGCAGTTTCGTAAACAGCTTTTCAACTTCATTCACCAAAAAATCATGCGAAACGGCCCCTGCCGCCGAAATGACGGTTCTGGGCGCTGCATATTCTGTGTGCATATAGGAAAGCAATGTTTCAGAAGTAATCGATCGAACGGTTTCGGCGCTTCCCAAAATCGGTCGGCCCATCGGCTGATCCGGGAAAGCCGTTTCCTGAAAATAATCAAAAATGATGTCGTCCGGTGTATCTGCCGTTTGTGAAATTTCCTGTAAAACAACGCCCTTTTCCCGTGCCAACTCTTCTTTATCCATCGTCGAATTTTGGAAAATATCCGCCAAAATCGACAAAGCCATCGACGCATCTTCTTTCAACACTTTGACATAATAAGCCGTCACATCTTTAGACGTGTAAGCATTAATCACGCCGCCGACATTTTCGACTTCCTGCGCAATTTGCAAGGCCGAACGACCGGTGGTTCCTTTAAAGGCCATATGTTCCAACAAATGCGAAATACCGCTGATGGCCGGTTCCTCAAACCGAGACCCGACTGACACCCAAATGCCCATTGAAACCGTTTCGACATCGTTCATTTCATCCGTAATGATGCGCAGCCCGTTTGAAAGTGTTGTTTCTTTTACCATCTTATCCCTCGTCTTTGAAAAAGAAAGACCCTTTAACCGTATGTTAAAGGGCCTTTTTGAATTGATATCCCTTAATAAACTTCTTTATTGGACATAACCTCGACCTGTCCGACGGTTTCGGTAACGGTTGTTTGCGTTTGTTCAACGGCAACCGGTGCATCCGAAACAACCGGAACGCCTTTGACGTCCACACCGTTGACGCGAATATCCTGTGTTGTTCCGGCCTCAATCGGCGCCTTTGTCTTAATCGTTACTTCAATCGGCGCAATTTCATACTCCGTCACAACCTTTTCCTGAACAACCACTTCGGGTTCAGCCGGTTCACATTGACACGGCGGCATTTGCGACGCATCACATTCACAACACGGACCGCCCCGCATTTCATTCATGTCATTGCTCGTACTTTTAAAGCGCATCAACATATATCCCGATCCGCCGCCTTTGGACACCTGACCGGCACCAATCGTGTAATACGCCCCGAAAATGCCGTAATCAAAATCAATATAATCCACAACATACGACGCATTAATCACCGTAATACCGTTTTCCGTAAACCGGCATTCAAATCCGGGTGTTTGAATCGTTATATCATCCGGCGCGCTGACGGCAATTTTATTCAAAGCCGCCTGACATTGCGGATACGTTCCGTTAATCGACATTTTATAATCCGTTACAAACGTATAGCCGTTAAAATCCGGACAAGCCTTTGCATCCAAAAGTGTCATTTCCGGAATGTTTAAAACGCCGCTCGTTACCCCCGAAAGCACGTTCATTTGAAGCGCGTCATTCAAACAAACCCGCACATTCGGATCCGCATCACACAACAACACCGATTGATTGATATTGTTTTGAAGCAATGAACCGACCTGATTGTATAAAAATTCGCGTGTCATCATTTTTTCGGCCGGCGCACATTGCCGAGACCGACACACCAAAACCGTATCTGCCATTGTCACCGCAGCCTGTGCCGTTGACACCGACAAAATTCCTGCCATCATTGAAAGAAAAAATTGAGTTTTAAACCGCATCATGTATCACACCTTTTTTTAATTTCTGTTTTATTTGTAAGCTACTTTATTTCTTTTTGCAACCATTATTTTGTTTTCCATCCCAAAAGCTGATTATAACAGGCAAGCACAACAAGACTTGCCGTTTCCGCCCGAAGGATCCGCCGTCCCAAATGCATGCTGATCGCTTGCGGCATCGCCGACAAAGCCGTCAGCTCTTTTTCATCAAAACCGCCCTCCGGCCCGACCAAAAAAGCCGCTCCTTCTTTAGCTTTTGCCGACAAAACGCCCGCACCGCGTTCATTTAAAAAATAAAGCGTCCTGTCATCCGGAAAATCAGCCAAAAAAGTTTCCCACTTCACCGGATCTTTAACAACGGGAACGGACAACCGCTCGCATTGTTCGGCCGCTTCGATTACCTGTGCCCGCATACGTTCCGTATTGACTTTGCAAACCGTCCGTCTTGTCATCACGGGAACCAATTGGTCAACGCCCAATTCAGTTGCTTTTTGGACAACAAAATCCATATTGTCTTTTTTAATCGGCGCAAAACAAAGCCAAACATTTAAAGGTTTTTCTTCTTCCTGCACCCGCGTTTGCGTCTCACAACGAGCCGTGCCTTTGTTTTTGGAAAGTTCGGTCAAAACAGCCCTGTATTCACCGTCTCGGCCGTTAAACAATAAAATGTTTTCGCCGGCTTTCAGACGCATCACATGAAACAAGTAATGAATTTGGTTTTCATTAAGCAAAACCAATTGTTGCATTTTCAAATCACTCGGAACAAAAAGCCTGATCATGCGCCGTCCTTTCGATGCAAAAACACAACCGTTACATCATCCGGCGGCGGCGGCGGTGCATAAGTAAAGAAATCTTTCATAACGGCCCGAACAAAATCACCGGCCGTTTTTTCCTTTATATGCTGCATCGCCATTTTGGCAAATCCTTCTTCGCCCAAACGTTCCCCGTTCGCATTCGGCGATTCCGTCAACGCATCGCTGTACAGCAACAGTTTGGCGCCCGGCGTAAAAGGAACCTGGATGTTATGATATTGAGCTTGTTTACTGATGCCCAACGGCATCCCGTCCGCATTTAATAAACTCATTTGACCGTCACCCTGGATTAAAATCGGCTTCGGAACGCCTGCCGACGAATACATCATGACATTTTTCGCCAAATCAATCACGGCTAAGAAAAACGTTGCAAATTGCCCTCGCGGCAGCAACGTCAGCAATTGCAGGTTCATCATTGCCATGGCGGATGCCGGAATTTCAATATTCAAATGATCCATTTGAGTAATCAGCGCATGCAATCGAAATGTATTTAAAGCCGCCGACATCCCGTGTCCCGAAAAATCGCAGATATAAACAGCCAATTTATTTTCCGACAGCGGGATCAATTCCCAAAAGTCGCCCCCCAATCGTGACGACGGTTCAAAGTGGTGAGCAAATTCGATTTTGTACCGCTCTTCAATATTTTTCAACATCATGTCAGACGGCAAAAGCGTCCGTTGCATCCGCTGCGCCGATGTTAACTCTTCTTCAATTTGAGCCAGCTGTTTTTCAAGATGTTTAATCAACAGCCTGTTTTCAAGGTGCACTTTAATTCGAGAGAAAAACTCCAGCGGATTAATCGGCTTCGTAATAAAATCCGTCGCTCCGGTTCGGAAAGTTTTATCGCGCGCCTCTCGCGTATCACTGGCTGTTTCAATCAATACCGGAATGTTTTGGGTCAGAGGCGACGATTTCAAATGATGCAATACCTCATATCCGTTCATGCGCGGCATGGTAATATCCAAAATAATCAAATCCGGTTTGAATGTTTCAACTTTTTTAAGCCCTTCTACGCCATCCGTCGCACACTCAACCATGTTAATGCCGATGACATTCAACAATCGAAACAACATCGTTTGATTAGATAAATTGTCTTCGATAATCAACACGCGGCATTCACTGACAGACGGCCTGGAATAAACATTTTCAGGCTCTTCCTGCGTTTGAATATACGTGTTACTTTCGGCCTTTGTATAATCCTCTTTCAATCCGAAAGTCAACGTCATTTCGCGGCCAAAATCATCAATTGTACAAGAATCGGCAATGCCGGCGATAAACAACAAACCGCGACCGGTTTTGCTTCGGGCACTGGCCATCGAACGGTTATAAAAGTTTTCTTTAATAATATAACCGGCGCCTTCATCGCGCACTTTTAATTCCAACTTGGTTTCATCCCAATGCGCCGAAATGGAAATACTTTTGCGCGCAAATGCCGGATCGTTCAATCGTTTGCTTAAAATCCGACCGTATTCAACAAAAGAACGAGCGTCCTGGCGATATTCGCTTCCAATTTGCAAGTTCCCGTGAATAAGCCCGTTGACAATCGCTTCATGCAAAGCCATGTGAATGCCGGCCGCCCTGTTTTCAGTCAACTTCAGCCGTTGAGACAATGCCTGCACAAAAATACTGGCAACATCGCAATTGTACATAACCGGACAAGTCAACAAAAACGACAATTTATGCGTCAGCGTATCTTTCATCGCATTTTGCATAAAGTCGTGAATAGAATCACCCATCGCTTGGCCGTCGATTAATCCGTCAATCGGCAACGATAATAACTCTTTCAGGCGATTATCATCCAATCCCTGCGCCACGATCGTTAACGGATTCGGCCAGCTTTCGGGCGCCTTTTTAGGCAAAACGGGCGTTTTTTCAGTCGGCCACAGCGTAAAATGCTCATACTTGACAATTTCGCGCGTAATATCTTTGGATGAAGCATCACCTGTTAAAAACTTTTCCATTTAAACCCCTTTTTATATCAAGTTTGTCATGAATAAGTTAACAAAGTTTAAAAATCAGATTTTTTATTGATACGCCTTGTCATCCTTCCGGATTCACGGTCAAAAAAGAGTTTGATGCCAATATCTTTGCTTTGTATCAAATATCAGATAAAATTATTCTTTCCATTCAAATTTAGGGTATGCTTAATTAAGCCTTTGTAAAATTTAAAAGAAAAGCCCCTCCCGAAACAGAAGGGGCTCTTGTTACTTTTTCAACGCCGGATGATGTTTATAAAGAGGTATAGGTTCATAGTGTGTATGTAACAAATGATGCGACTTATTGCTTAAAGGCGCACCTAAAAAGTCTTTGTACAATTTCTGAACATCCGGATTTTGATGAGAACATCTGAATTCCGAATGTTTATCATCACACATTAAGCCTTTCATCCGCGCCATACGGACTTCGTTGGTCACGCCTCTGGGCTGTCCGCCGCCGCCGATGCATCCGCCGTTACAGGCCATTACTTCAATGAAATGATACGGCGGTTCTTCGCCTTTTTCCAAAGCTTCCCGCACCCGGTTCAACACTTCCCCGACATTGCCGGTGCCATGCGCCACCGCGATGCGAACTTCTTTGCCGTTCAAGTTCATGGTCATTTCTTTGATGCCTTTTTCAATGCCCAAAATCGGCTTGATTTCCAAATCCTTTTCGTCCATTTCTTTTCCGGTCACCAAATAATGCACCGTCCGCAAAGCCGCTTCCATCACGCCGCCCGAAAAACCGAAAACCGTCCCGGCGCCCGTGTATTCTCCCAACGGATTGTCCGCACACTCTTCCGGCAAGTTCACGAAATCAATGCCGGCTTGTTTAATCATGCGGGCGATTTCACGTGTCGTTAAGGACACATCCACGTCCTGATACCCGCTTGAGAACATTTCTTTGGAACGGATCACTTCGAATTTTTTAGCCGTACACGGCATCACCGAAACAACTTTAATTTTACCGGCATCTATCCCGATTTTATCGGCATAATACGTTTTGGCCAAAGCGCCTACAATCGCGTGCGGTGATTTACAAGACGAAAAATGCGGAATCATATCCGGGTAAAATTTTTCCATGTAATCCACCCAAGCCGGGCAACAACTGGTAATCATCGGCAAAACGCCGTTGCCTTTGGTGAATCGTTCGATGAATTCCGACCCTTCCTCCATAATGGTGACATCCGCCCCGAAGTTGGTATCAAAAATCGCCTTAAAACCCAATCGCCGCAAAGCCGCATAAATCTTGCCGGTTGTCACGGTTCCCGGTTCCAATCCGAAAGCTTCGCCCAACGACACCCGAACAGCCGGCGCAATCTGTACCACCGTATGATATTCCGGGTTTTGCAACATATTCCAAACCTCTTCGGAATTGTCATACTCACTCAAAGCCCCCGTCGGGCAATGCGCCGTACATTGACCGCATTTGATGCAAGGCGTATCAGCAAGAGGCAAATCTCCCGCCGGCGCCACATGCGTATCAATGCTTCGATCCAAGAAAGCCAACGCCCAGACGTTTTGAATGGTTTGACAAACCTCGACACATCGGCCGCATAAAATACATTTGCGCGGATCCAACACAATACATTTCGTACTGTCATCCGCCGGCATTTCTTCTTTGGACGGAATAATGTTTTTAAACGTTCTTTCCCGCAATCCGAAAGTCGATGCCAAAGATTGCAATTCACAGCATTCATTGCGGATACAGGTCAGACATTCGTTCGGATGATGCGACAGTTCCAATTTCAAAATCGTCCGCCGCGTTTCAATAATTTCCGGATCACGGGTAATGATGTCCATGCCCTCTTCCGCCGGCGTACAACAAGCCCTCAACATTTTACCGTTGACCTTAACAACACAAATCCCGCACGAAGCCCGCGGATGCAGGTCCGGATGATAACACAATGTCGGAATTTCTACTTGGATTTTTTTGGCTGCATCCAAAATGGTTGTTCCTTCGGGAACTTCAATATCTACGCCGTCAATTCTTAATTTAATCATCTGAACCCTCTACCGTTTCATACAATTCACGTTACACCCAGCGCCTGTCGCAGGCTTTTGCGTTTCAAGCTTGTTCATTTCGCTTTCCAATTTGCTGATTTCACCTTTCAGCTTGGTTTCGGCCTGACGTTTTTCGGTTGCCTGTTTAATCAAAGCCTCATATTCGTCATGGAAAAAGCGAAGTGTCGACAAAACCGGGTTAGGCGCCGTTTGGCCCAAACCGCACAAAGCCCCGCGCTTCATGGCTTTCCCGATTTGTTCGATCAAAGCCAAGTCTTCTTCGGTTCCCTTGCCGTCGGCAATCTTCTTCACCAATTGCAGCATTTGATAGCCCCCGATCCGACACGGCGCGCACTTGCCGCAAGATTCATCGACCGTAAAGTTCAAATAGAATTTGGCAATTTCCACCATGCTGTCATCATGATCCATGACAATCATCCCGCCGGATCCCATCATAGAGCCGATTTTTTTCAACTCTTCATAACACAGCGGCATATCCAAATGAGACGCCGGAATTACCCCGCCGGACGGACCGCCGGTTTGAACCGCTTTAAAAGGTTTGCCGGAACTTGTGCCGCCGCCGACCTCGTTCACCATTTCACCGACCGTCGTTCCCATCGGGACTTCCACCAATCCCGAATGTTTGACTTTACCTGTCAAAGCAAATACTTTGGTGCCTTTGGACGTACACGTCCCCATAGATTGGAACCAATCCGGGCCGTTTAAAATAATCGGCGCCACATTTGCCAACGTTTCAACATTGTTGATAGCCGTCGGTTTACCGAATAATCCTTTTTGAGTCGGATACGGCGGGCGAGGATGCGGCGTCCCGCGCTTTCCTTCCAACGATTCCAACAAAGCCGTTTCTTCCCCGCACACAAAAGCACCGGCACCGTATCGTAAATCTGCCATAAAATTAAAGTCAGATCCGAAAATGTTTTTGCCTAAAATACCATATTTCTTCGCCTGCTTAATAGCCAGCTCAACGCGTTGCAAAGCCAAAGGATATTCAGCCCGAATGTAAAACCACCCGGATGTCGCCCCTGTAGCATAGGCACCAATCATCATGCCTTCCAAAACCTGATGCGCACCGCCGCCTAAAATACAAGAATCCATGTAAGCGCCCGGATCGCCTTCATCTCCGTTACAAACGACAAACTTTTCACCGTCAACCAATGGTGCTTTAGCCAGCATCTCCCACTTTGTCCCGGTCGGAAAACCGGCACCGCCGCGGCCGCGCAAACCGCTCTTTTTAATGATTTCCAATACTTCTTGCGGCGACATCTCCAAACATTTCATCAATGCCTGATACCCGCCCAAAGCAACATATTCGCCTAAATCTTCCGGATCCGAATGCCCTAAATTCTTTAACACGACTTTCTTTTGCTTGGTAAAGAACGGCAACTTTAACGACAATTCTTTGCCTTGTAAATATTTAGACAACCGCAGCGGTTCATTCGGATCCTTTTCCAACGTCGGCACGATATGTTCAGACACAATCAACCGTGCAACATCCGGCGTTACCTGTTGATACAAAAACGGATCGCGGCCTTTTATCTCCACACGCGCCAGCGGCCCCGAAGCACATAACCCCATGCATCCCGTCGCCACCATACGAACTTTGTCTTGAAGCCCGAACGTTTCCAACGATTCTTTAAACGCATCAATCACGCTTTCGGCGCCACCCGAATGGCATCCCGTCGCATTACAGGTATAAATCGCAGCCACATATTTTTGGACGTCTTGTTTAAAATCGTCCCCCATTTTCAGAAGATTGGCTTTTTGCGTCCGCCCCAGTTGTTTTAACTTGTCAATTTGTTCCTGTGTTAATTCCACCATTGCCATTCTCCTTAAGCTTCAGCCATCTTCTGACGCCATTCATTCACCATTTTCGGCACATCCGTCGCAACCGTCTTACCGTAGGTCTTACCGTTAATCACAACAACGGGAGCCAATCCGCAACATCCCAAGCATCGAACGATCTGCAAATGGAACATACCGTCATCCGTCGTTTCACCGTCTTTAATGTTCAGGCATCGTTGAAAGCCCTCAATAATATCGGGCGCCCCTTTAATATGACAAGCCGTTCCGTCACAAACCGAAACAATAACCTTACCCGGCGCATTTAATTTAAAATAATTATAAAAAGTCAGAACAGCATAAATCCGCGCCATCGGAATGCCCAGCTCCCGACTGGTCACCTCCATTGCTTCCCAAGGCACATAACCGAACACGCCCTGAATTTCATGCAACGCCATAATCAACGCACCGCGCTTTGATTTCCATTTTGTCAAAAGCGCATTTGTTTTCTCTTTTATTTCTTGTTCTGTTTCGCTCATTTTTTACCCCTCGCAAAAAGTGCAACTTTAATCAGCGTTACCATACCTTTTTTAAAAAATCAAAGAAAAAAACAGGATAATTTTTTATCTTTTTAAACAACGGAAAAATCACCTTTCTTTTAAGGCAACTTCTTTTTAAAAAAGCCTTTTTCCAAAGCAAAAACATTTTATGGTATCTTCTTTTGAATATTTTTATATTTTTAACTTGTTATTAACTCCTGTCTCGCTAGACTGAAAAAAAAGAAAGGGAGAAAAATGCAAAGAACGTTTGTTTCTTTTAATTCGAATAAAACCACTGCTGCGGCAGCGGGTATTTTCTGCCTTTTTCAACAGATGCTCAACCTGAACAAACGGGTTTGTTCGGGCGCATATCTTTCAATTCTTCGTGTTTTGAAAGATTTTATGGACAAGAGCGTTTCTCTTGTCTATAATTTCAGTGTTGAACTGAAAATTCTCAACTTAAATTTAAGAAAAGGATAAAAAACATGAAAAAAACTGAAGCTGGTCGTTCAATGATTGAAATGTTGGGTGTTTTGGCGATTATCGGTGTATTGTCCATCGGTGGTTTAGCCGGTTACACAATGGCGATGAACCGTCATCGTGCCAACACAATTTTAGATTATGCATCTCGTTGTGTTGTTGTTGCTCAAACAACAGGTGATGGCTCCACAATGGAAACAGGTGACTGCAAAGCCATTCTGGACGGCGAAACATTGCCGGGCGGTGCAACAGGCATCAGCATCACATCTGCTGCAACTGAAGTGGATCAACCGGTTGTAGAAGTGTCAGGTATTACAGAAAAGGTTTCTGAAGCAATGCAAAATCGTTCTGGTGGCACTGTTGAAATCACAGGGGACACAGATAGTGCAACGATCACATTCAACACATATGCTTCATAATCATTGAAACGTGAAATAAAGCGCCCTTTCCAACGAAAGGGCGTTTTTTTATTCGAATTTAGAACATAAAGGTTGCCCGAATGCTGGCGACAGTTGCTGTTTTATTGTCTTTATCCAAGCCCGGATTTAAATAAAATTGAATGTCCGGTGTAATTGTCATGAAATTAGACAAGCCCCATGCCCAATATCCTTCAAAAACCGTTTCAACCGACCGCGTGTCCGGCCCGTTAACCGTTTTATTCAACTTGTTCACCGCTGCCGCCAATCCGATTTGATCCAAGGCATTGCGGTTCAACGGATTATTGTATACGCCTCCCAAAACATAGGATTGTTTAATGGGCTCAACGTGCGTGCTGCCGTTAATGCGTGCAAAAACGCCCCACTTTTCACCAAAATTCTGCGCCAAATTTATGGACCATCCGTTGCTGTTTTCCGGTTGCAAAGCGACACTCGGTTGATTGTAAATCAAAAGCGAATATTGCCCGGTTCCGACACCTTTAATCGTCGGCGTATAAGAAATCGATGCAAAGCTCAAGAACCGTTTGTCATGCAAATGATGCGTATTGATTTTCGATCCGGAAATGTTGGTTGCATCCTGCGCCCCGACCACGAATGTCCAATCCGAATTCGGTGCAATCGTCACATATCCGCCTAAACTTGCGGACGGATAACTGGACGTAGCATTTTGGGACAGTGCATAGTTAATAAAGTTAATTTGCTGGTTACTGTTATACTGACTGCCGTCAAAGGTATACATCGGAAACTGACCGACCGTCACGGACAGCCAATCCAATTCGCCCGGCAATTGATGTGTATAGCTTAACTGATCAAAATAATGCGCATTGGCCGTATAATCATTCACAGAACTGACAACACCCAGCCGATTATCCAAATCATTCCCGCTTTTTCCCCAATATTGAACGTTGGTATAAGCAAATTGCAAAGATCCGGAACCGATTTTACTCGTAAACATATCCCAGTTGACAGAGCCGTAATACTGCGTTTGCCAAGGCGTTCCTTTGCCGTTCGGAGCGCCGCGTTGCCCCATAATCGAAATATCGGCCGAATAAGATAAGCCCATCTTATCTTGTAAATCCTTTTTAAAATCGGCATAAGCTTTAGCAAAACTTTCCGGCTCTGCTAACGCATGCCGTTTAGCCGCATGCTCTAACCGTTCCTGAACGCTTTTCGGCTTATTGGTTTGCAAGCTCACCGCTTCCGTTTGAGCCGCCGCTTCGGATGCCGCAAAACAAAAGACAACAACGCCGAAGCAAATACCGGTTAAAAGATTTTTTTTCATCATGATCTCCCCTTCCTGATTCATTCCATACAGAACATCATAAAGGGAAAATTTTATTTGTAAACAACTTTTAATTGTTTTTTTATCTTTAACCGATTGAAAAATAAAGGCGTATGCACCGAAAAGATACGCGGTTACACACTCTTTTTCAAAGTCCGCATCACTTTTTTGATTGTGACATCTCGGTCATTGTCCGTTAAAATATGAGTCCACGTGATTTTACCGGGATTCAGCTCATTCAACTGCGCTTCAAGCGCCTCAAGCGTTTTCACGTCAGACGGATTATTCTGACGTGTTTTAACCCGTTTTGCCCGAACGACCAAAGGTGCTTCCATCCACAGTCCGACAAAAGGAACATGATTGCGTTCGGCCAATTCTTGCGCCAGCAACCGTTCTTTTTCATCGTAAAAAAGCGCGTCCAAAATAACGGGATAGCCGGCCATTAAAACTTGTTTTGCCTGGCGACGGATTTCTTTATAAACTTTCTTTTCTTTTTCGGGCGTGTAATATTCGGGCCCTAAAACCGTATCAAACGACACACCGGCCAATTGTTTGCGGACAATATCGTCTCGAATGACGACGGCACCGAACGGAGAACCGATCAACGGCGATATTTCCCGAGCGACCCGCGATTTTCCACTGCCCGACATGCCTCCGCAAGCTACAACATAAGGCTTTGTGCGGCTTTTGGGCATAAACTTGTAGAGATCGACATTATTTTGACACGCCAAGTAATGATTCATAAAAATAGAAGCCAATCGTTTATCCGTGATAGTCTGAATGCCCGTGATTAACAGAGAAAAATAAAACAAAATTTCTTTTTTCTTCACGGGAACCGTCTCGCCGAAAATAAAGGAATCGCCCGTAAAGTCCAGCCGTTTTAACGTTGAAATATGTTTTTTGTGCAGATGCAGTTCACTCAATTGTTCTGCCAATTTCATCATTTCAAACCGATCAATCTTTCCGGCATTATAGGCTTCAGCTAAATTCATTTAAACACTTCCTTGTTCTATAGACAGCATAGACGGGTTGACACCCAATAAAGCCAGTGCCTGAGTCCATCTTCTGGAAAAAGGACACTCAAACATCAAAAAATCATCCGCCGGAACAACCAACCAACAGTTGCCGGCAATTTCCGCTTCCAGCTGACCGTCCCGCCAACTGGAATATCCCAAGAAAAACAAAGCATGCTTCGGGCCCGTTCCGGCCGCAATGTCCGCTAAAATATCCATCGTTGCCGTCAAAGAAATATCTTCATCTACCGGCGTTGAATCGCTTTGCCGGTAATCATTTGAATGTAAAACAAACCCGCGAATATTTTCCATCGGACCGCCTGACAAAACAACGGGATAATTTTCTTTGTCCCCGAGCGGCAAACCGAGCTGTAATAAAATTTCCGAATAAGCAACATGCGCGGCAGGCTTATTAATCACAAACCCCATCGCACCTTCATCTGGCGCATGCGAACAAACATAAATCACAGACTTTTCAAAACGCGGATCCGTCATGCCCCGCATGGAAATCAAGCACTTGCCTGCCAACGATCCCGTTACCGAAAAATCTTTATTCTTCGTCATGCCCCGGTCCAATGTTTTCAAAAACTTCGGCCATATCGTGATTGTCGTCGCCTAATTCGGACGCATCTTCCAAAACATCCAACGCCGAATCCGCATCTTCTTCAAACAAATCGTCGCCGACGACCGTTTCGATCAATTCTTCTTCGTCCATGTCTTTATCGACCTCTTTGGTCTTTTTCGCGTTTTTCAAAATCGCTTTGGCATGTACTTCGGCAAATTCATTTCCGTTATACGCGCATCCGCACTTCGGACAAGTAAAGTTTTCTTTGCGCATATCATAAAAGAAAGCGCCGCATTC
>CALXTZ010000028.1 GCA_944391545.1 uncultured Alphaproteobacteria bacterium | reverse complement strand
ATCCGAAAGAAGTTCCCATTGTTTCCCACAAGGGAGATAATTCTTCGGCTTTGGGCAGTTCGGCCGCCTGTTTTTCTTGCGCTTCCAGCTCTTCACGCTCTTCCAAATCTTTGTGTTCCAAAAAATTGATGTATTCCCGGATTTCTTCTCCGCCGGGCAGACTCGTTAAGGCAATTAAAACTTCTGCCGTCGCCTGTTCCATCAGCAAAGCATTATACCGTTTGACTGCTTCTTCCCCTAAAATCGGCAACTGGCGATAAATGTTAATGAATCGCTGGGCGATCGTTGTCGGAGATTCGTCTTCTTTCTTACGACTGGCAAGGAAATCTTTTTTCCATGTTTTGATATCAGCCATTCTCTCTCTTTCTTTTCTAATTATGCGATTTGAATATATGTCACCTTATCCAGTTTTTCCAAATCATTTTCTGTTATTTTTGTCCGGGCATCCGGATTTTTTTGAACAAAGAATAAATCTGAATCACTGCCTTTTTCACATAAGCCCAGTTCAAATGTTTTTTCGTCTTTTCTGAACAAAGCTAAATCACCGTCGGCCGGCCGTTGGCTTTTGTCCGCAATGACGGTCGTTCGGTCGGCGGGCAAAGAAAATCCCAGTCGTTTAGAACAGGCCTGAACACCGTAAAGAGCTTCTTTATTGGCAAAGCTGGGTTCAATTTGCAAAATCGGATTTTGTTCATCAACCACAACGGCACCGTTTGAACCGCATGTGCCGATGACCGGAATACGTTGATAAAAATGCATGGCAACCGAGCTGACTGGCAAGTCATTATAACCGCCTTTCGGATGGAAAATGCCGGGTTTGCCGGTCTTTTTAAACTCTTGCAACGAACCGGCCATATCCAGTTCGTAAATTTGAATTTGCAATGTTTCGGGTGTGTGTCCCAACGCATGCGCAATGTGTTTAAATTGTTCTTCCGTTACTTCGCGTTGTCCCATTTCAATGCGGTGGTAAACCGACAAGGTCAATCCGGCACCTTTGGCAACATCTTGCAACGTTAACATCTTTTCCCCGCGAATGTAACGCAATCCGGCGCCTAATGTTTTCAAACCGCTTTTTTCGTTGATTTGTTTGCGGCGGTCTTGTTCTTTTTGCCACGCTTGTAAGACTTCCGGTTGAGACGTTTGCTCGACAACGAAAATGCTTTCTTTCGGGCAATCCAAAAATTGAGCAATCTGTGCCAATTGTTTTTCATCAATCCGGCGATACCCTTTTTCAATTTTACTGATGGCCGACAAACTGACATTTAAAACGCTGGCGATTTCTTTCATGGTCTTGCCGCGCGTCCGGCGAATCATTCGAATTTGGTTGGGGAAAATGATTTCTTCCATAGTCCTTGAATCTCCTTTAAATATAAACTTCTTTCTTTATAGCAGATTTCTTTTTGAGAAAATAGACAAAAAATCAAAAAAGATAAAAAAAATTCACTTTTTATGAATTTAAGTGAATTTTTTTCGAAAAATAAAACAATCGGCAGGTTTATTTTAAAGGTTATTTAGAGTCTCGCCGATCATCTTGTCGATTGTCTTGCCGATCATCTTGTCGATTGTCTCGTCGATCATCTTGTCGATTGTCTCGCCGATCATCTTGTCGATTGTCTCGCCGATCATCTTGCCGATCATCACGTTGATCATCCTGCCGTCTTTGTTCTTCCTGTTCTGCACGGCGTTGTTCTTCGCGTCTTCTGAGTACTTCTCTTAAGACAGCCACTTCTTGCGTTAAACGCGTGACATCAGCTTCGAACTGCGCAATTTCGCTGTTCAATTGAGACAAGCGACTGTCTAACGAATCTAGTTCAGCTTGTTCGGAGGTGGATAAAGTCACTCTGTTCAACAACGCATTACGTTTCATTTCAACGGTGATGCGTTGATCGCGCAGTTCAGCCAATCTGGCCTGTTTAACACGTAATTCATCTTCTTTAGAGGCTAATTCACGCCCTTCGCTTGAGCCGCTTAAAGTACCCGCCAAAGAGGCACCCGGAATGAGCGCGCCCAAGCCTAATCCGACGTGAGCCGCCCCTAAAACCGTTCCGACAACGGCACCGAGAACAATGCTATTTGTTGCACCGGCCGTTTTGGTAAAGTATTTGTTTTCGGCAATCATTTTCCCGGTTTTGCGTATGGCTGCTGCCGTTAATTTCGTCGGTAATTTAATAGCGGCTTTTGTGACTTTCTTCATGGCATAGGTGGCTGCGCGCGTTGCCCATGCCGCTGCAATGGTCGTGCCTTTTATCCCGGCCCATGCGGTGTATTGAGTTGCTTTGACCAAACCGATCAACGGAACGGCAATAATTCCGCCGATTCCGGCGGTAGCCGCCGTGAATGCTGATAATTTGGCCGTGAGTGCATCTCCTGCGGCATTGACCGAGTTGGCTAAACTATCACCGCCGGCGCGAATCCCTTGCTCGACGGTTTTCCCTGTTTGATCAACGCCTTGTTCTGCTAAATCAGCTGCCTGATCTGTCGAATGTTCAACTTTATCAGCGGCACTGTTAAATTTCTGGCGTGTGTTCCGTCGAATCAGCCGCGATTTTGCTTCATCACTGTGATAGGTGGGAAGCCCGTGCCCCATAATTTGAGCGCGTTCGGAACCGACTTTGCCCCATGTTTCGTCATAAACGGCGCTTGTCAAAGCAACTGGTGTTGCAACGACACCAGCAGCCGTTGCAATGGCCTGCATACCGCCGGAGCTTTCCAAATTGATCCCGGAAATTTCGCCGGTCATTTCATCAATAGAGCTGATCAGTTTGAACGCAAACCAAGCAATGACGAGACACATTAAAATCAACAAGCCACCGGAAGCGAATTTGAAGACGTCAAATAATTTCACGATGTTGTTTTCGGCCATCGCTGTTGTAATGGCCTCAGTGTCATCTGCCATTGTGGCATAGAACATTTGAACCAAAACAACCAAAATAAGAGATAGCGATAAGAACGTAAAGAGTGAATACAACACCATTTTAAAGGCATTGTCAGCATATTTGCGTGTCGGTTTGAAAACAAACGCAACGATCAGGAACGGCATAAGTGTCGCGACAAAACCGATTCTGAAAAAGGCATCAATTAAATAGAATGGGAATAGCACCGTTATCACAAAGAATGTAAAGATGATGACATTACCCGTTATCCACATGGTTAAGTCCGGAATAGACATTCTGAACGGTGCTCCGAGAACCCATCTCGGCGGAAAAGTGTGTGCGCCGTCTGTTTTTGAATAACAGGTTAACGCTTGGCCGATAATCATCGGCGGCGAAACCGTACGATACAAGGAACAGATAATGCACAGCATGGAATTTTTCAGCTGGGGCGAAAAGGCGCGGTCTTGAGCGTTGGCAAGTTGGAATGCCGTTACACGATCTATATTTTCGGGCGCGGGAACCTGCGTTTCGGGATTGAGCATGGCTGTGCAATAAGAACATCTGTTGGGCGTAACATTTAAGCTTTCGGACAATCTTTCATCAATTTTGGGTGTAGAACTGCCGAAAGCCGCCACATCAGACATTTTCATGCTGTATCCGGCGGAGAATGAAAAAAATGGTGTTAATATCAGGTCGAATACTTGACGTAATGGCGATATAAGCAATGCTGCCGCCACAATCACCAACAGGAACTTTTGGAAAATATCCGTCCAAACTTGACCCAAATCCGTAAATCCCCATGTGGAAAGCATCTTCAAAATTTTGAACATGAGCCAAAACGCAAAGCCCAAAGCCAATATTTTCAAAGCATAGCCGTTTTCCTGTACTTCATTATAAAAAGTTGTCGCTACTTTATCCATGCCTTCAATAATTAAGTACGACATGTCGCAAGACCAGCAGTCGTCTTGAACCTCCTGTAACAATTCATGCGGACTTTTGCACAGTTTCTCATCGTCGCTTTCTTTCTCTTTTTGTTTTAAAAGATCTTCGAATTGTTCTTTCAGCTGATTATATTGGCGTTGTTGTTCCTGTGTTCGTTGGTCAGCCGGAATACGCCAAATAGCATGGAATTCTTGCCCGACTCGCTGAATTTCGGCATCTAAATCTTGAGCCCACGCCGTTGAAGCCGGCAGCAAAGCACACAAAGAAACGGATATAAGGAATAAAACAAATGCTTTTTTGATGTGATAAAACGCATGCGTTCTGTAAAGCGCATATCCGATACACAGCACGATGACCGGGACAGCCACAACCCACGCATAGGCCAAATAGTGATAAATCCCTGTATAGAAAAACAAAGAAATCAATGAGAAGAGGGCAATAAGTTGAACGATGTGCTTAATCATGGTTAACCTCATCCGTTATTCTTTGTGATGGCATTTACAGCCTCTTCCTGCGCTTTTTTCTTCATGGCGGCAGCAACGGGCGCCGCTCCGACAGCCCCAGCAGCATACGCAATGGCTGCATAAATAACGGCTTTGGCGACAGTTTTGGCTTTTTCAACCATGCCCGCCAAAATGGAAGAGGCGGGGACTCCGGATAAAAAGCCGGCAATGATCTGTGTTCGTTGGGAAAGCGCGTACATGTAAAAACATAAAATCAAGAAAGATAAGCCCGATACGGACAGCCCGGTCATTTGCCGGATAGCGTCAGGGCTGGCATCTTGATAAATGGGGTTCAATAACAGGTTGTATCCGCGAAGCTGTGTATAGCCTTCGACCGTCGAAACGACCAGCGCGACAAAGATACAGGCGATTAATATCTGGACAAGGGATGAGAAAAACAACTCCCAAGCACGCATAGCCCATGTTGCCGTTTTAGGAAATACCCATGCGACGATAAAAAGCGGGAATAATATAATGACAAAACCCAATCTTAAGATTGCATCGATAAAGTAGTATGGGAAAAATAATACCAACATAAAGAAAACGCCTAGAACAACAAGGCCTAAGAAGAAACCTGAAAAATCGGATAAAATCAACATGCGCAAACCGAGCGCCCGACCGATATCCAACGCGACCTGAATACGGTAGATGAGATTTTCAAGCTGGTTGCCGACAACGGCAGGAAAAGCCGGATTGTCCGTAAAGGCCGTTCCGACATTAACGTTCGAACCGACCGCAAATGCCTGATCATTGGCGCCGATGATCCGCATGGATAAATAAATGAAAAGCAACATAACCGGTTCAACAATTAAATTGATGAACTTCATCATGACCTGCGTATTGGCCAAAACGGCTGCCGCAAAAATGGCGCGCATGATGCGTCCGGTCAGACTGACCCAATATTCCGTATAGTTCGGAACACGAAAACTCATGAAAAACGAAAGGGTTTTAAAGGCAATCCATAACGCCAAAAAAACGGCCAGGAAGTTCAACGCGACACTGCGCATGTTTTCATATGCCAATTCCGCGACTTTGCCGGCACCGTTATAAACCGCACCGAAAACTTGGCAAGACCAACATCCGCGAATGGAACGCATTTCCGCGTCGGAGTCTTCAATGCTTTGGCTCGTTTTAATTTCACAGGCAGTCAACAGCACACACCCCATCAGGATGAGGAAAACATAGAATACTTTCTTATTCAAGATATATTTCAATATGTTTTTCATGACTGTCCTGTGCCTTTATTGGTTATGCCTTTGCCGACCCCGAACTACCGCCCGTCGACGCATTTGAACCGCTGCCGCCGCCGGCACCAGAGAACGGTTTCGGAGAACCGGAACCGCGAGAAGCGCCCGCACTCCCGCCGCCGGCATTTTGCGCCAAAGCGGAAGAAGCAACACGTCCGCCGACTTTACCGGCCGCATGTGCTCCGTAAGCAGATTTAGCTATGTTCATTCCCTTTTGTCCGACAGCTTTACTGATTTGAGCCGTTTGTGCCCAAGCAGCATTACCCAAGGTGTTGCTTTGGGTTGCTCCGCCGAAGGCTGAACCTAACGCCGGCGCCATACCGATTACTTTGACGGCCATAATGGCAGATACAAAGGTGACGAAAATGCTGGCTCCGCTGAGTGACATTAAATCCATAGCCTTATTGATTTCTCCTTTTGCCAGGAAGGCAACCATTTGATCGACGTTTATTCCTGCCGTCAGTAATCGGATGGAAATGACCATTAAAACGGATAAAGCCACCAATGTAAACATGGCCGTCACCAGCATATCCCAACCGCGTTTAACATACTCGCGGGTAATGGGGAAAACCCAGAATAAAACGTACAAAGGCGTTAAGGCAATAATAAAGCCGACCCGCACGATAATATCAACTAATTTGAACGGGAAAACAATATAGAGGGAGAAAAATCCGAGAAATATTAATATCCCGATGATAAGCATGTTTATATCCGGGAAAATACCCCAGACTCTTGATATTGTTAGAGAAGAAACAACAAATGTCGCGCCGGTTGCCATACCGAAAATCAGCTCCAAACTCATGGTTTTTAGCATACACAACATGGTATCATAAGCATCCGGACTTAATGCTTTTGTTTGCCCATCATTGGTGTAAAAACGGCTGTCATTTCTATCCGTTGCCGTACATAAAGGATTCCGCGTTCTGGAGACGGATGTCCCGTCACGGGAAATTTCAGTAACAAAACCGTTGCTCATCCCGGCGCTGTTTAAAATTTGAGTAGATAATCCGCCGGCAAAGATAATGACCGGATTGACCGTATAATTAAATAAAAAGGAGATGGAAGACATTAAAATCGCGGAGCCCACAACCAATCGGCCGATTGCCTTGAATAAAGTTGTCATCAGTTCTCCGGTGTTCGGCACGTTTAATGTCATAAAATATTTTAAAACGATCCATGCAATCCAAAGGGCGCCGCACGCGGCCAGCAATGAAATGAAAATCGGTGCCAATTGTGTGTAAATGTGCGTGGCAACGGTGTTGATGACATCAAAAGCCGCCGTGTACAACGGACAGAACCAACAACCGGATCCGCCTTGGTTAATGTAAAGGAACATAATGGACGGAAACAAAGCACCGACAACCATCGCCCCACCGACAAGAAGCACGGCTCCACCAACGGCGTAAGCAGTGGACGGCAAAGCAAAGAGAGCAACCAAAAAACCAACAATAGAGCAGAGAATTTTTTTCATAACCGGCCTCGCTTAATACAAATAAGAAAATATTTTCTAATTATTATAGACTTAAAAATAACATTCGTCTATATTATTTTATAGGTTTTTGATAAAAAGGGTGAAAAAATGTCTGAACAACCGGTTTATGACGATCAGATTTTGGAAGTCTATTCGTATTTGTGGCAATATAAAGATCTGTTGAAGGGATCTCCCGTTTTAGAGTTGGATCCCGGTCAGGTCACGCCTGAAACGAAATCGACGCTGATGCCGCAAATTGAAGCAAAAACAAAAGCAGTTGTTGCGTATTTGCTCGGGTTGCGTGAAAGCGGCGTATCTGTTTCGGCGATGGCGGCCGCTATTGAAAAATTTTATCAAAAAGATGATTTTTGGCGCCGATTGTTGGTGAAATATGCCGAAGCGGTGCATGCGCGCGAATGGTCCGAGTTACAGGATGAAAAGAAAGTGATTGTCGAACAAGTTTCTTCTTTAAGCGAAAAGGTTGCTTCTTATCGCCAGGAAAGAAAAGAGATTATCAAGGCATTTGCCGCCGCCGTCGAAAAGGAAAAGTTCCCGGTTAACGCTCAAAAATTATTCGTCAATTATTTAAACATGGCAGATAAAAATCCGAAAGAAGCTTGGTCGGTTTTAACGACAAATCCGGCGTATTTTTCTCCGATGATTACAACGGATGCTGCCGGAAAGGTTGTTTTGTCCGCTTCGGAGGCAAAAAGCCAAAATGAAAAGTTGGCTCAATTTTTGAAAAAACTGAAAGCTTAATTTTTTTGAAAATGATAGACAAAACAGTTTTTTCATGCTAAAATGAATTTATCAAAGCATAAAAAGGAGTCTTTAAAATGGCGGACGAAAGATTAAATGATTTAGAAAATGCACGGATAATGAACAACACCGGTGTTGTCGATACGGGCGATTCGGAAAGAGCGCAACAGGAAAACCTGGTTACGCAAATGGCACAGGCACATTATGAAGAAACACGTGCTAAGCGGATTGCCAAACAAAGTGCTTATACGACTCTTTTGGGCGAATATAAAGTGCTGGAAGGCAAATATGATAACAGCCGGGCCGGTAAAAAATTGTCACTTTCTTTTAATTTCCAAAATGATCCGGCCGGTTTGGAAGCGGCGTTGGACAGTGATGCGGAGTTAGTCAAGCTGAAGGCTGATTTGGACGTCGAAAAGGCAAAACTGGATGCGGCGGAAGCCGAGTATCAGGCTGAAAAAGCCGTCGAAGAGGCTTATAAAAACGAATGGGAAGCGTTGAAAGAAGGGCTCAAAGCCGGCAAGCCGATTGATGTTGTTTTGAACGAAGTTCCGCCAACCAATGAAGCGCAGGTGCGGGAACAGGCGCTCCATCCGCAGGACACTGTGGCAGATGCGGAACAAACGGCTCAAGAAAAGAAACAGCCCGAAGCGCAGGAAACTGTCCAAACGGAGCCTGAAAAAATGGACGGCCCCATTCCGGAAAGTGCTTTGCCGAAAGCTGAAAAACTGCAACCGCATGATTTTGAAAAAGGTTACATGCCGGGGGCTGAAAAAGATAAAATCGCGGAAAATAATCCGGAGGCCAGCTGGACGAAAATCATGGAGCGCGTCTTAAGTGAAGAGACGCCTGAAGCGGCAATGGATGCTTTATTCGTTTCTATTTTGACGTATCCGATGGCTTTGGCAGCTTATCACACGGAATTATATGCGGCGGAAAAGAAAGGAAAAATCAATCATGTGGACAATCAGGCCGTATCATGGAATAAAACGATGCGCAAATTAAAGGGATTGTCCGAAGCGGATGTATTGCAGGCCATTCAAGGCGATTTCCTGCATGATCCGGAAGGGTTGATTGCTCGGTATAATAAAGATGTTTATGAGGGATTAAAGACCGATGAAAACGGCCGCTACAGCGGGGAACAGGCTTCGCTGCTGGAACAACGGATTGCGGCGAAAGAAGAGCAGTTAAAACAAACCAATCCGGAATTGTTTGTCGGATTGGAGCGCGGTAAAGACGGCCGCTATTCGCAAGCAGATGCCGAAATTTTCAGAACGCGGTTTTTGATGCATCAACATCCGGATTTGTTAACCGGTATTCAAAAGGATAAAAACGGTGCTTATTCCGAAAAGGATGTTGCTTTGTTTAAAGAACGCCTTTTGACAAAGAACTTTGAAACTGTTTACGAACGCCAGCCGACGGTGCGTGAACAACGCGGTATGGTGGGCGGTTTTAATAACAGAGATCAAATGAATTTGCATATCAAAGCGCAAGAAGGTATTTACGGATTATCTTTGGGGATGACGGAATTGGCTTTAAAAGAACGCCAAATTCCCGAAAGCATTACGCATGACATGCACCAAGCTTGGACGAACTTGCGGGATAAAGAAGATCCGTTTACGGGCTTGAAACCGGGTCTTGAAAAAGCATATGTGGATGTGCCGACGGCCCGAGAAAAATACGAAGAATGGCATGCACATTTACAAGGACGGACAACGCCGACGGCAGAAACGACACATGAAGCGCCTGCCGAATCGTACAGAATGGCTACGCCGCCGGCACCGGAATTTCATATAGATCCGCAAACGGTGACGGATTCTCCTTATGTAGCGCCGACACCGAAAGCGCCGGACATCTTTATTGCGCCGCAGCCGGTTAAGGACGATGTGCATGTAACGGAAACGGCGGATGTGACAAAAGAAGCAGTTGTTCCGGAAAAACGTGCCGAATCCTATGAGGTTGTGCCGCCGACTTTGGATGCGCCGCAAGTACAACAAACGGCTTATCACGCGCCGGAAATGACGCCTCGAGCGCCGGAACCGGCTGTACGCGCTGAAGTATTACCGGATAATTTTAAAATTCCGGAAGGTGCGAGAAAGGTTGAACCAGTCTCGATGCCGGAACAAACTGTTCAAGCGGATCGTCCGGTGCATCCGACGAATGAAACGGGCATGCCGACGTTTGGCGTTACACCGCCGACACCGATGGCGGCTCCGCAAAATCCGGTTCAAATGTCGTCTGTGACAGTTGAACCCGTTAAACAGCCGGAAACAACCGTAACCAGAACGCCGACGACTTTGGACAAAGCGCATGAAAACTTAAATGCGTCCGGAACCGTTCAAACGATGAAAACGGAAAAAACCGGGTTGGACAAGGCTGTGTCGGGTATCCGGTCGAAAGAACAGCAATTGTCTGTGGACGGGCAATTATTGTCGAAGTTGCGGCAAAATATAACGGTTCGTGCGCCGGAAAACGGATTGGGACGAACAAACGACCAACACAGCATGTAAATTAAAAAGAGGATGAAATTCATCCTCTTTTTTTTCGAAAACAACTTGTATTTTTATGTAATCTTGGTATGCTTCAAATAGAGTAAAGAAAGAGGAAAAGATGAAAGTTGTGCGCTGTTTGATTATTGGTTTGCTGTGGTTTATCATTTATGCGATTTCCATCGGCGCTTTGATTTATGAATTGTTCGGATTAACGCCGTTTGGTGTTTTATTCACCTATTCTGCGGAACAAGGCGTTGTTTTATATAATCCGTTTATCGATTGGGTTAAACTTTATCGGGCTTTTATGTTTGATCAGTGGACCATTGATAATTTGTATGATTTTTCATTGTTGTGTTGCTTTCTTTTGTTCTTTCCCGTTTGGTTTTGGGGCTGGTACCGATTATGCCGGGTTAAATGGGGCGCTTTATTGTTCAAACCGTTTAAAAAAGCCGTTCAAAATACCGGCAAAATCAAGTTGATGCCGCGTAAAAAAGGATTGGAAAGACCGCGTGCGTTGGCTTCTACGGGATGGATGCCGTCTACCGGCACTTCTGTTGCTTCTGCGTCTGATTCGGAAAGTATGGCTCCGCCGGAAGAAGAAAGATCTTTTGTCCCGCAACAGCCTCAAACGAAAGAAACATCCGTCCAATGGATTAATTATTTAAAAGAAACGGCCGGCCGGTACGGATTTGAAGTCTTTGAACATGTCGCTTTGGAAAATTATGTTGTCCCGATTGTGTTGGCAACGGATACGAAAGCCTTGTTGTTTAACTTCTTTGATGAGCCGGGTTCGGAATGGGTAGTGGAAGGCAAACCTTTTGAAGAGGGAACAACGCCGAAATGGTATTCTGCCGAGGATCAGATTGTTTCGCCGTTTTATCAATTATGTGAAGCGGCACATACATTGAAAGAAAAAGAGCCGACGTCTGTTATTTGTCCCGTTTTATTGGTCGTCGGCGGTGTTTTGTTAAATCCGGACGCGCTGAATGAAGTGGCCTCTGAAGAGAACGGCGCTGTTTTAACGGATGCAGCGTTGGATGCTTATTTACAGGAACAAAGTGAAACGGCAGTCGGGACACCGAATGCGGCTGATGAAAAATAAAACATACCAAAGTATGGTTCCGTATGCAAGCGAAAAAATGAATAAATTGTTAATTTTTAGACTTGTTCTTGCGCAAAAAGTCAGATATAACTAGAATCATACCTAAAGGGGAGAATGATGGAAAAAATGAAATTACTTTTTGTCGGTAGTGAAGCGACGCCTTTTATTAAAACGGGCGGTTTGGGGGATGTTGTTGCGGCTTTGCCGAAGTATTTGAAAAAAGAAGGCGCGCAAGTTAAACTCATTTTGCCGCTTTACTCGCTGATTGACCGGGAAAAATATCATTTAACGAAAATGTATGACGGTTCCTGCGTTAAGATGGGTAACTGCGAGGAATTTTACAGCGTTTATTATGCCGAAACACCGTGCCATTACGATGCTTATTTCATCGAGTTTAATAAATACTTCGACCGCTACGGTGTCTACGATGATAAAAATTCACATGAAGAGTACCGTGATAATGCTTTTCGGTATGCTTTTTTCTGTCGGGCCGCTTTGCAATTGGCTAAAGATATGAATTACAAGCCTGACATCGTGCATGTGCATGATTGGCAGACGGCACTCATTCCCTATTATTTGAAAAAAGATCATGATCCGTTTTTCGAGGGAACGAAAAGCGTCCTGACCATCCATAATCTGCCTTACCAAGGCATTTATGATGCCGAAGTCATTCCGTATGCGAAAATTGATTGGGCAGACTTTAATATGGGGGCTTTTGAAAATTACGGGCGTGTTAATTTGCTGAAAGGCGGCATTCGGTTTGCCGACAAAATTACGACGGTCAGCCCGAACTATGCACGCGAAATTTTAACGCCGATGGGCGGCGCCGGATTGCATTGGCTGTTGCAGGAACGTCAAAACGATTTATCCGGTATTTTGAACGGCATTGACATTGATTTGTGGAACCCGGCGAAAGATCCGCACGTCGCGTATCCGTACGATATTAAGACTTACAAAGAGGGGAAACAAGAAAACAAAAAAGTCTTGCGAGATAAATTCGGGTTGCATCATAACAATATGCCTTTGTTTTCAATGGTTGTTCGGTTGACGGAACAAAAGGGCATCCGAATGTTTACGGAATGCATTGAAGGTGTTTTAAAAAACATGCAGGCGCAGTTTATTGTGATGGGTGACGGTGAATTATGGGCAGAGGCTTATTTAGGAAATTTACCGAATTACTATCCGGGGCAAATCAGCGTCGGTCGGTTTCACGGCCCGACGGAACATTTAATTGATGCGGGCAGTGATTTTACGTTGATACCGTCCATTTATGAACCGTGCGGTTTAAAACAGATGTACAGCCAATTGTACGGGACATTGCCGATTGTCCGGTCTACGGGCGGATTGGCGGACACGGTTCAAAATTATAATGAAGCAGAAGGAACCGGAACAGGTTTCAAATTTTATGATATTTCGGCGTCGGCGCTATACAATACCATCGGGTGGGCAAACTCGACGTATTATGATCGGCCGGAGCATATGGATCACATGATCAAGCAGGCGATGAATCAGGATTTCTCCTGGGGACGTTCTGCGCGCGCTTATTTAAATTTGTATAAAACAACAAAAAGGTAGCCTATGGAAAAAATAAAAGTTGCTATTATCGGGTGGGGGAATGTCGGTCGTTTTTGTAAACAAGCGGTTGAGCGCGCACCGGATATGCAGCTTGTCGGCGTGGTCAGGCGGCCTCAATCGATCGGCAAAGATATTGCCGAATTGGAAGGCCTTTCTGTCGTCACGGATGTCGGCGAATTGGGAGCGGTAGATGTCGCTTTGGTTTCTATCCCCAGCCGCGAGGCGCCGGATAAAGTCAAAGAAATGATTTTAAAAGGCATTCCGACTGTCGACAGTTTTGATGTTCATGATCAAATTTTGGCAACCAAGAAGGCATTGAATCAATTGGCTGTTCAACATCGGACGGTTTCTATTTTCGGTGCAGGTTGGGATCCCGGAACGGATTCGGCCGTGAGAACAATTTTAAAGGTGATTGCACCGGTCGGGAAAACGACGACGACTTTCGGTGGAACAACCGGCGGTCGCAGCATGGGACACACGGCGGCTGTTAAGGCGATTGCCGGTGTGAAAGATGCTGTCTCTCTAACCTTGCCGAACGGAGCAGGGCGCCATAAACGTCAAGTTTACATTGAATTGATGCCGGATGCGGATTTTGAAAAAATAACGGCTCAAATTCGGCAAGATCCTTATTTTATCCATGATGCGACGGATGTTGTTGCTGTTGAAAATGTACGTCGTTTTGATACGATGAATCACGGCGGGCGGTTGGAACGGCTGACACAGGATATTCAACAAATGTATACGATTGAAGGGGTTAATCCGATGATGACGGCGAATGTGATGGTTGCCTCTGCGCGGGCGGCTTATCGCGCTCAACTGGCCGGTCAATTCGGAGCATTTACATTTATCGAACGGCCGTTGATAGACTTTTTGCCGGGATCGTTTGAAGAAAGATTGGAAGGATATTAAAGGGGAAGATAACCGCTCCTGTCGGGGCGGTTTTTTGTATACAGGAAAGGGGCCGCGTGGCCTCTTTTTTTTATGAAAAAAGTGCTTGACAAGTAGGCGGGGGGGGGGGTATGATAGGAAAAATAAAAGGAAAGAGCCTCAAAATTCCCCAAGAAGGGTAAGGCCAAGAAGAGG
>CALXTZ010000027.1 GCA_944391545.1 uncultured Alphaproteobacteria bacterium | reverse complement strand
ACTTCACAAGAACCGTCCACACATTGTTCACAGGTTCCGCAAGCCGGGTCACATGTTGTTCCGATTTCTCCGCTCCCAGAGCCGCCGGATGTGCTGCCCGAACTGCCGCCACTGCCGGAACCACCCGATGAACCGCCGTGACCGGTACCGTCACAAATCGTCCCGTCACTGCCAAAACAGAATCTCATCGCTAATCCATCCGTCGTCCCGCAAATGTCACTGTCACCCGTATAAACGGAATTTCCCACAACAATTTTGTCGATGTCCGTCGGATTCATCTTTAAAATTAATTCACATACACGATATGTTACACCCGTTGCTTCAACGTAATACGATGAACCCGCATCTTTCTTCGTCGTCATCGGGTAATAGGTGCCTTGTCGGCCGTTGTTGACCAATCCCGGAAAACGGAATTCATATCCCGACGCTTTGTCATAATAATATTCGTCAATCATCGGGACGTTGGTGCCGCGCAACATCACATCGTAAATCGTCTCGTTCGCCCGGTGTTTGTTCATCGCATACGTAAATCCGACCAAGGCCGTGATACTTAACACACCGATAATTGCCAAAACACCCAGCATCTCCAAAAGTGTCCGGCCGTGTTGTTTGCTTAGTTTTTTTTCGTGTGTTTGAACATTGTATATCCTTTCTTTTATCTGTGGCGTATCATTGATAAAGAGCTGTTTACAAGTTCAGATGGAATAAACGAATACCCGTCATGTCCTTCAGTATAGACGAGGTCATTTTGCTTGGATAGATCGCTGTAATGGGATTAATCGTTGAAAAGATTAAAGAAAATAACCCTTTAGCGGGAAGCTGGGGGGGGGGGGGTAACTGATAAGCGTGTTAATAAGGTGATCATCTTTTGTCCCTGTTTATTATGAAAATCATTCTAACCCGATAAACCTTTGTCGTCAACTAAAAAAGCCTCCCGTCGGAGGCATTTTTTATTTTTTGACATAGCGAGACAATACGCAATTATCGAATGCTTTGCTTTCTTCCAGTTTTAAGTAAACGGTCGGATTATCGTCTTTGAATAATCGAACGCCTTTTCCCAATAAAATCGGCGTCGTGATGATCACATATTCATCCAACAAACCTTCTTTAACCAAAATGTTGGTGATTTCCGATCCGCCCATAACCCAAATGTTTTTGCCGGATTGAGCTTTTAAATCCTGGACCAATCCCATAATGTTTTCATGGATAAACGTGACGTGTTCGTCATTTTGTTTCAAATAATGCGTGATGACATATACTTTTTTACCCGGATAAGGCCATTCGGGCAGATTTTTAATTTGATCATAGGTTTTGCGGCCCATTAAAATCACATCAACGGTTTCCAAGAATTGACTTAAGTTTCCGACTTCATCGCGGCTTTGTTCAATCAACATATTTCGGTTGCCGTTTTCATCGGCGATAAAGCCGTCTAAAGATGTTGTGATGTATAAAATGCATTTCCGTTTTTCCATGATAATCTCCCATATTAAGCTTCATATCTTTTTATTATGACGGTTTTTCTTTAAAATGGCAAGCTTCTTTTGCGGGAATTTTAAAGCGCCTTTGATCGTTGATAATAAGGATTGACTTGACCGGGGCAAAGGTGATACAACTAGGGCCGATCAGACAAGGACAGGTGTGCTTATGAATATTAAAAAATATATTGAACAGGAAATCATTCAGGCTTTGCAAAAGGCAGGCATTGAAACAAAGGATGCTTTTGTTTCTCAATCCAATCGACCGGATTTATCGGATTATCAATCGAACGCCGCGATGGCGCTGGCTAAAAAGAATCAACGCATACCGCGTGAGTTGGCGGCTGAAATTGCTGCGTATTTAAAAGAAAAACCGTTTATTTCCAAAATATCCGTAGACGGCCCGGGATTTTTGAACTTATCTTTGTCGGATGACTTTTTGCAAACGCTTCCGGCGTCAACCGAAACGATTTCGGGGCGTACCGTTGTGATTGATTACGGCGGCCCGAACATTGCCAAAGAAATGCATGTCGGACATTTAAGATCTGCCGTCATCGGAGAAAGTTTGAAACGCATCATGCGTGCGTGCGGCGACCATGTTATCGGAGACGTTCATTTCGGCGACTGGGGCACACCGATCGGTATGCTGATTGCACAACTGCATCGGGAAAATCCGACGCTCCCTTATTTTACGGAACCGTTTGCGGGGACGGATTTTTCTATGCCGATTTCGGAAATTTCCGCATTGTACCGCCGTGCTGCGGATGCTTTTAAAAATGAAGACGCTTTTAAGGAAGAAGCGCGTATAGCGACATTTGAATTGCAAAACCATCGGCCGGGATATTTGGCTTTGTGGCAGATGTTTAAGGATAAGTCTGTCGCAGCGGTCAAAGAAAATTATGATGAATTGGGTGTGGATTTTGATGTGTGGCTGGGAGAAAGCGATGTCAATGATTTGTTGGCTTTCGTTCTGTCAGACTTAACGGAAAAAGGGCTGACGGAATTATCCGAAGGCGCGATGATTGTTCGTCTGCCGGAAGAAAACGGCCGCACGCGCGCTCCTTTGATTTTAAAAAAGTCGGACGGCGCTTATACCTATGCGGCAACGGATTTGGCAACGATTATTGCCCGTAAACGGGACTTTAATCCGCAGGCGATTTTATATGTCGTAGATGCGCGGCAACGGGAACATTTCGAACAAGTCTTCGAAGTGGCGCGAATGGCGCATTATGTCGATGACGATGTGTTGTTGGAACACATTGCTTTCGGAACGGTCAACGGTGCGGACGGGAAGCCGTTTAAAACGCGTGCCGGCGGCGTGATGAATTTAAAAAGCTTGATTGATTTGGCGGTTGATAAAGCGTTTGAAAACATTCCTGAACAAATGGATGAGGCTTTGGCGCAAAAGCAGGCGCATCAAATTGCTATCGGGGCGCTGAAATATCAGGATTTAAAAAATGTGCGGACATCTGATTATATTTTTGATACGGAAAATTTCACAAAGTCGGAAGGACGCACCGGCGCTTACATTCAATATGCAATTGCGCGGATTAATTCGATTCTGGAAAAGTCCGGACAAACGGAAACGGCTGTTCAAGGGGCTTCCCTTCATTTGTCTCATCCGATGGAACGCGACGTGCTGTTAACGCTTAAACGGGAACCCGAAGCATTGGAGGCGGCTTATTTGCGGCGAGAACCGTCCGTCATCAGTGAATACGTTTATGAATTGGCGCAAAAGTTCAGCACATTTTATGGGGCTGTTTCGATTAACAACGAACCGGATGAAGTCCTTAAATTATCCCGATTGAAATTAATTTGCATGACGCGGGATACATTGAAAAACAACTTGAAATTATTGGGTATTGAAGCGCCCGATAAAATGGTTTCAAAGACCGGCGTTTGATATTTATTTATATCGGCCGGTCTGTCCCTACAAGTAATTAAACCAATCAACGTAATGTCGATAAAGCGTTGGCGTATAGATCATGATAACTTGAGCCGGTGCTTCAAAAATAATGGATACAACCCGTTTTCGGTATAAAATCGCCGGGATCAACGGGATATCGTTCGGGATAATTCTTTTTTCAAAGTTTTTAAACATAAGGCCGGCGCTTTGATTCCTGTGACATAAAATACGAACTTTAGCATTCGGATTTAAATTTAATCGATCCTGAAATTTTTTAGTCATAGCGCGGTAATTCATCATCAGGTAGTTTTCATCAATGCCGGACAATAAAATTTCACCGTCTTCGTTTTCGAAGGCGCGGACCAGTTTTTTAAAAAGTTGCGTAAAAGCTTCTTCTCCCTCATAACATTTGATCCGCAGATTTTCTCCGGGAATTCGGACGCCTCCGTCAATAAATTCCAGATTGTTTTCTTCAAACGTCTAGATAACATCAGCGACAGTGTTTGATCTGGCCTCGTAGGTACCTTTTTCAATGTTATTGATTGCCGGAATGGAATAGCCGGCTTTTTCGGCTAAATCAGCTTGTGACCATCCGAGCAAAGCTCTTGCCGCTTTGATTTGATCCGGTGAAATGTCGGCTTTTTCCGAGATAGATCGGGCAATTGAAACATTCTTATAATAAATTCGTTCAATGATATTTTTTTTATTTTTAACGGGCATTTTGATCCTCACAATACGTGGCATTATAAAACGACCTCACTTTAAAATAGGGAATTTATTACACCTGTGTCAATCCGTTAAACATGTATTCTTTAATAAACGGTCTTATTTAAAAGACAAAGAAAATTTATGGTTTGAAATGGGAAATGATAGATAAATTTAAAAATGAATTTTGTCTTTTTTAAGAAAATTTAAAATCAAAGGTTGGGACACACGTTTTTATAAAAAAGCGATTAGAGAAATGGTAAAATAAATAATGTAGTCAGTGCAGAAAATAAATAAGGAGTGAATGATGTACAAGCAAATAACACCGGAAGATTTAAAAAAGAGCAAAGTTTTGTCTGATGTGTGGTCGTTGGTCTGTCAAGCGCATCAGGGGCAACATCGCAAGGGGTTAAATAAAAAAGGAGAAAACCCTTTGTATGTAACGCATCCGTTGCGGGCGATGGAAATTACCGCAAATGCTTTGGGCGAACCCGGAAAAGTTTTAATGGATAAAAAATATATTCCTGTTTTGGCGGCAGCTTTGGCACATGATGCGATTGAAGATACGCCTCTTGACTCGCAGGAAAAATTGGAGGCTGCCTTTGTCCCGTTGATGGGCGAAAAGCATGCGCGGGAAACGGCAGCGTTGGTTCAAGAGTTATCTAATCCGCCGGGTGGCTTTCCGGGAGCCACGAAACCGGAGCGAGATGCGGCTAAAAAAGTTTGGCAGTCCGAACATGCAAAAACGATGAGTCTTTCGGCTAAAATCGTTAAAATGGCAGACCAAATTGCCAATACGATTGATTGTGTTGACGTATTTATGCTGAAGCCGAATGAAAAAGGCGTATATGAACCTGTTTGGACGCAGGAAAAGAAAGTCAGTTACGTTGAAAAAGCAGCAGCTGTCTGCGCTGCCTGTTTAGTCGGAACGGACGAAGCCGCTGCCGAAGAAAAGACGGCGTTTGATCGGTTGAAACAATTTGAAAAACAAGCCTATGATTATGCTTATTTAAAAATTGAAAATCCGATGTTATGCAGCCGTGAATTTTTTAATGAATTGGATGGTTCCAGAAAAGTACCCGTTCTTAATTTTATGCTCCGACAGTCGCGCGGCAGATAAAGAAGGTTGAATGAAAATCCCGCCCGGCGGCGGGATTTTTATTTGTAATCGGGAAAAGATATTTCAAGGAAAAAAGTTATTTCCCGAATTGAACGGGCATATTCGGTTTGTATTCGAATGACGCGAAAGTTATTTGGCGGAGGAATATTGACTTTGTTCATTCCGCGCTCTTTAAGGAGGGGGCGGCAGGATATTTTTCCGGAGGAGGGCGAGGCATTTTCCTTGAATATTCGGCGGCGGAATGGAAATTCCCGTTTTTTCAAAACGGGTCCCTTTCCGCTGACGCGCACAAACCACCGCCGACTTCGTCGGTTCGGTGCTTCGCTTCATCGCTGACGCTCTTATCCATAAAAAAAGCACCGCAAGGGTGCTCTTTTTATGGATGGTGCCCAGAGGCGGAATCGAACCACCGACACGGAGATTTTCAGTCTCCTGCTCTACCGACTGAGCTATCTGGGCAACAGATGAACCTCTTTATAAACGATTCTCTTCGAAATGTCCAGCCCTTTTTTACATTTTTATAAAAATTATTCAACCGTTAAAATATGGATGATGTTCGTTGCCCCTTTTTGCGCAAACGGAATGCCTGCCGTAATGATAATTTGATCTCCCGGTTTAATCATTTCTTTAGCCTTTCCGTATTCCAATGCTATCGGTGCAATGTCCAAAATTAAACTGACCGTTTGTGTGATAATCGGCGTCACACCCCATACCAATGTGCAGCGGTGCATGACTTTTTCATCCGTTGTCAAAGATAAAATCGGAATGCCGGTTCTTTCTCGAGCCACACGCAAAGTCGTTGCCCCCGAAATCGAATAAGTTACCACACAGGCTGCTTTGTCCAAAACGCGCGCCATGTTGGGAATAGATGACGTAATTGCGCTGGCCACCAAATGATCCGGCGGCAAAGATATTATTTCCATTTGTTTTTTATATAAAGGATCTTCTTCGGTATGAGCAATGATTTTACGCATCATCGAAACAGTGAGAACCGGAAATTCTCCGACAGCCGTTTCTCCGGACAGCATCACACAGTCAACCCCGTCATAAACAGCCGTTGCCACATCCGAAACTTCGGCGCGCGTCGGCGTCGGATTATGAATCATACTTTCTAACATTTGGGTAGCAATAATGACCGGTTTGCCTTGTGTCCGGCATAAACCCACAATGTGTTTTTGTAAAGACGGCAGATCTTCAATCGGCGATTCAACGCCCAAATCTCCGCGGGCGACCATGATGGCATCCGATAAATCGACAATTTCTTTTAAATTCTTCAAAGCCGCCGGTTTTTCAACTTTTGTAATAATCCAGGCACGATCTTTGATTTTTTCTCGCGCCATAATGAGATCTTCCGGGCGTTGAACAAAAGAAAGCGCAATCCAATCCGCTCCCATGTTAAGGGCATATTCCAAGTCTACCAAGTCTTTTTCCGTCAACGCATTAATCGGTAACGTCACACCCGGGACATTAACCCCTTTGTGATCCGACAACACGCCGCCCGTGATGACCAATGTGTTGGCATGGTGTGCGCCGACTTCGGTCACGCGCAACCGAATATTGCCGTCATTTAACAAAAGGTAAGTCCCTTCTTCAATGGCATCAAAAATTTCCTGATGCGGCAGGGTGACGCGCGTTTCATCTCCGAGTTGCGGATCCATGTCCAGTCGAAAAGAGGCTCCTTCTTTCAAGGTAACGGAACCGTTTTTAAATTGACCGACCCGCAATTTTGGTCCTTGCATATCGGCAATAACCCCGATCGGTTGATTCAGTTCTTTTTCAACCTGGCGGATATAGTCGAAATTTTGTTTGTGGCCTTCCAATGTTCCGTGACTGAAATTCAGGCGAAAGACGTTTGCCCCGGCCTTGACCAGTTCATAAATGCGTTCTTTGGAAGATGTCGCAGGCCCCAGCGTCGCGATAATCTTTGTAAATGGTTTTTTCATTGAAGCTCCCTAACCGTGAAAGTAACAGAACCGGAAATCGTTTCATTGGGGCCGATACTTTGAATTCCGGTGCCGACAATGCCTTCCGAAGCCAGGTTGAAAGCATTATTCGCCATCGTCGTTGGTTCCAGACAGACAAAATTTTTACGAGGGGGGGTATACAAAACAACATGGTTGAACACTTCGTCAGAGCGCATTTCAACCGCTTTTTTAAACTTCGGCCAAATCACTTCGGCCGTGCCGTCAAACCCGCCGAAACAGGTGTCAAATTCGGCATCTTTAATTTCCCGAGGCGTTTCAAAAGACCATTCTGCCGGTGTTTTATACGGGCGATCAATCGGATCATCCAAATGCGACCAAACATTTCTGGTGCCAAATCGCAAAGTAATGTTCGGTGTTTTAACAAAAAACGGATGCAACCCGATTCCGCACGGCATCGGTAAAACAGAAGTATTTTTTAAAACGACGGTCGTTTTCAAAATGTCTCCGTCCAAGGTGTAAATGAGTTCTGCTTCATAAGAAAACGGATATCCCTTTTCGGATTTATCATGTTTCATAGCAAGCGTGACGCTTGTCGATGTCTTGTTTTGAACCGTCCAGGCGGTTTTCCATCCGTCGCCGTGAATCGGATCCGGGATGCCGGCCTGGTTAACCGGAACCTGACGTGTGATGCCCCAATAAGTGAACTTGCCGCCTTTGATCCGATGTGTAAACGGGAGCATCGGAAACATGGCCATGCCGTTGGGATCTTTTTTCTGTAACGCCGTTGCGGATGCCGGCCGCAGTAAATCAAACGGTGCTTCGCCTTTCGTTCTTAAATATGCCAATGAGCCGCCGCAAAACGGGGCGATCCCCACTTCCAGATGTTCGTTTTGTAAAATGACAAGTTCGTCGGACATTTTTTAATTTCCCTTATTTCGCTTTTTGCATGTTTTCTTTCAGCGATTGATTGGCCCTGACCAACATGGCGTCAATCGAATCTTTTTCATCAACCCGACCGGCAATTCCGAAGGCGGTTGTAATAAACGCATTGCCGATTTCGGTTTTTAAATTTTGTTCCTGAATTTTTAAACGCAACCGTTCTTCCAGGAACTTAACATTATCCATCGGCGTTTCCGGTAACAAAATAGCAAATTCAACATCGCCGATGCGTCCCAGATAATCAGAATCGCGAATGGAATTTTTACAAATTTGTACCGTTTTTTGAAGGGCTTCGTCGCCAAAGCTGTAGCCGAATTCCTGCCCCAGTACCCGGAAATGATCCAGTTTTAAAACCAATAAAGAAATGGCTCGGTCATATCGAATCGCGCGTTTTAACTCACGGTTGCCGACTTCCAGAAAAGCCGCTCTGTTAAGGACACCGGTCAGCGGATCAATTGATGTTAAATATTTTAGTTTTTCTTCCAATTGCTTGCGTTTCGTGATGTCAAATCCGACCGAACGAATTTCAATCGGCTTGTTGTTTTCATCATAAACGACGCGGTTCGTCCACGAAATCCAAACTGTTTCTCCGTTTTTGCGCACGTTTTTGGTTTCAATATCGACGTAAAGCTGGGGGTTTAACAGAATTTTTTCAATCAATGTCGGTTGGTTCGGATCGCGGCGAGTCGGTGCGGCAATAATGGTTCCCATGATTTCGTGGTTGAGCAGTTCGTCTTTCGTATATCCGAAAAATTCTTCCGCATAATCATTCACATAAGTGATGACGCCTTTTTGGTCAAAAGCAACAATGATGCTTCTGGCGTTTTCCGTTGAAAAAGTATCGGAGATGTCGTTTTTGTTTTTCTTGAGTTCTTCGAGTTCTTTGGATTGAGCGGCAAAAGATTCGCTGGCGCTTTTTAAGTTTAAACAGATGCGGTTGTGCCGGATGCGCAATTGGGCATACAAGAAAATCAGAAAGCAGGTTGCGGTTGCGAAAATTGTTGCAAGCACCCACGGTTCCAAACAAGTTGTCGACATAATAAACCCCTTCATGTTTCGTAAAATATACTAAAAGATTAATAGATAAAAAAATAATCTGCAACCAAAATCGGTAAATATTGACATTTTTTCGTTTTTGGTGCATGGTTATGAGCAATTAAAGAGGCGATAAATGGCGCAAAAAGAAATTGAAGACATCATTGATGAAACGTATAAATACGGCTTTGAAACGAACGTTGAAACGGAAACGGCCCCTAAAGGCTTAAATGAAGCGGTTATTCGTTTTATTTCGGCGAAAAAGCAAGAACCGGAATGGCTTTTGGATTTTCGGTTAAAAGCGTATCGGCATTGGCTGACGTTGAAAGAGCCGCATTGGGCGAAAATCAAATATGACCCGATTGATTATCAGGACCTTTACTATTATACGGCACCCAAGACAAAAGACGGCCCCAAAAGTTTGGATGAGGTGGATCCCGAAATTTTAAAAACATATGAAAAGCTGGGTATTCCTTTGCAAGAACAAAAGGCTTTGGCCGGCGTGGTGGCGGTGGATGCCGTGTTTGACAGCGTTTCGGTGGCGACGACGTATCGGGCGCGTTTGGCGGAACAAGGCATTTTGTTTTGCTCCATGTCCGAGGCGATTAAAAACTATCCGGATTTGGTCAAAAAATATTTGGGTTCGGTGGTTCCTTATACGGATAACTTTTTCGCGTGCTTAAACAGCGCTGTTTTTTCGGACGGCTCCTTTGTGTTTATTCCCAAAGGCGTCAAAAGTCCGATGGAATTATCCAGTTATTTTCGCATTAATGCGCGCCATTCGGGGCAGTTCGAGCGGACGTTGATTGTGGCCGAAGAGGGGGCTTATGTCAGTTATTTGGAAGGATGTACGGCGCCGCAACGCGATGAAAATCAGTTACATGCGGCTGTGGTGGAAATTGTCGTTTTGGATGATGCCGAAGTCAAATATTCAACGGTTCAAAACTGGTATCCCGGCGATAAAAACGGGGTCGGCGGTATTTATAACTTTGTGACAAAACGCGGGCTTTGCCGGAATCGATCTAAATTATCTTGGACACAGGTGGAAACCGGCTCGGCAATTACATGGAAATATCCGTCTTGTGTGTTGTTGGGAGACGATAGTGTCGGGGAATTTTATTCCGTTGCTTTGACAAATCATTATCAACAGGCAGATACGGGAACCAAAATGATTCACTTGGGGAAAAATACGCGTTCGACGATTGTATCGAAAGGCATTTCCGCCGGTCATTCCAATCAAACATATCGCGGGTTGGTGAAAATGGGAAAAAATGCTTCCGACGGGCGTAATTTTTCCAGATGTGACAGTTTATTAATCGGGAATAAGTGCGGGGCACATACGGTGCCTGTCATGGAAAGCGCCAATAAATCCGCTCGGATTGAACACGAGGCGACAACTTCGAAAATCAGCGATGAACAATTATTTTATTGTGAACAGCGCGGGTTAAATCCCGAAGAAGCCGTGTCTTTGATTGTGAACGGGTTTTGTAAAGAAGTCATGCAACAGCTGCCGATGGAATTCGCGATTGAAGCCGGCCGACTGATCGGCATCAGTTTGGAAGGAAGTGTGGGATAAAAATGATGGATCGGAATTTATTAAAAAAAGCTATTCAAGTGTGGGGAAAAAACGCCCAGCTTTTAATGGTTTTGGAAGAAATGAGCGAGCTTCAAAAGGAAATTTTGAAACACATCAACCGCGGTAAAGATAATTTAGCGGAAATTATTGATGAAACGGCGGATGTTGAAATTATGCTGACACAGCTTAAATATATTTTTGATATTGAAAAGTCGGTTGAAGACAGGATTCCTCAAAAATTAGAAAAAATAAGAGTACGGTTAGAAGGTTAAGATGGCATTATTGGAAATTAAAAACTTACATGCCCGCGTGGGTGATAAAGAGATTTTAAAAGGGCTTTCGTTGACGATTGAACCCGGGACGGTTCATGCGATTATGGGGCCGAACGGTTCCGGCAAAAGCACTTTGTCAAATGTGATTGCGGGGCATCCGGCATACGAGGTGACGGCCGGCGAAATTTGTTTTAAAGGCAAAAATCTGTTGGACATGCGAACGGATGAACGGGCGAATGAAGGTGTCTTTTTGGGGTTCCAATATCCGGTTGAAATTCCGGGCGTTTCGTATGCGGCTTTTTTAAAACAAGCGCTTATCAGCAAAAAGAAATATTTCGGTGAAAAGCCGTTGGATCCGGTGCAATTCATTAAACGATTAAAGGTTCGGGCGCAGGCGTTGGGCATTTCGGACGATATGTTAAAACGGCCGGTGAATGTCGGTTTTTCGGGCGGAGAGAAAAAACGGCTTGAAACGCTTCAAATGGGCTTTTTGGAACCGGATTTTTGTATTTTGGACGAGATGGATTCCGGTTTGGACATTGATGCTTTGCGGGTTGTCGGACAAGGTGTCAGCATTATGCGCGAACCGCATCGGTCTTTTTTGCTCATCACGCATTATCAGCGTTTGTTGGATTATATTGTACCGGATGTCATTCATATCATGGTCGACGGACGCATTGTGGATACGGGCGATAAATCATTGGCTTTGAAGTTGGAAGAAAAAGGCTATGCGGATTACAAATAAGACTTTAATGCCGGCGGAATCGGTTCATGAAGACGTTGTTGACGCATCGGGCAGCTATGTGATTGAAGTGCCTGAAGGCGCGCGGTATGAAGGAGTCTTTTTATTAAAAGGCGAAACGTTAAAAATCGCCGTTCATTTGACCGGTAAAAACGCGGGTTGTGTTCTGAAAATCGCTTATTTGTCGTCAACCGATTTAAAAAATGACATTGTGTGTGATGTGTATCACGATGCCCCGGAAACATATTCGTCTCAAATTGTCAAAGGGGTGTTGGCTGAAAACGGCACGGTGGATTATCACGGTGTCATTCATATTCCTTTTAACAGTCAAAAATGCGAAGGCAGTCAAAATCACCATGCTGTTTTATTGTCGGATGAGGCGAAAGTCACGTGTGTGCCGGAATTGGAAATTTATGCCGATGATGTGAAGTGTGCGCACGGATCGGCTATCGGGGCTTTGGATGAAATGCAACTTTTTTATTTGCAATCGCGGGGCATTGATTTAAAAGAAGCACAAAAAATGCTGATTCACGGATTTTTATCGGATTTATTGCCGGGTTCTTTTGAACCGCAGATTGCGGATTGGATGGTGAAACATGCGTAAAGACGATTTTCCGATTTTTAACGAAAAAATTTACGGGAAAGATCTTGTTTTCCTGGACAGTGCCGCTTCGGCGCAAAAGCCGAAAGCTGTTTTGGATGCGATGTATGAAATGGCGGTTAAAGAATATGCCAATGTGCATCGGGGCGCTTATTATTTATCCGAAATGGCGACAAATGATTTTGAACAAGCTCGTCAAGCGGTGGCTGATTTTATCCATGCGCGGCCGAAAGACATTATTTTTACGCGCGGTGCAACGGATGCGATTAATTTGGTGGCCGGGACTTACGGGCGGACGTTGAAAGCGGGCGATGAAATTGTGTTATCGATTGCAGAGCATCATTCGAATTTGGTGCCTTGGCAGCTGTTGCGTGATGAAAAAGGGGTTGTCCTGAAATTTATTGACGTGACGGATGACGGATTGTTGGATATGGATGCTTATCGTGCCGCGTTGACCGAAAAAACAAAACTGGTTGCCATGACGCATATGTCGAATGTCTTGGGAACGATGTTTCCGGTTAAGGAAATCACGCGTTTGGCTCATGAAGCCGGTGCGAAAGTTTTAATCGACGGGTGTCAAGGCATTGTTCATACGCCAACGGATGTAGCAGCTATCGGGTGCGAGTGGTATGCTTTTTCGGGACATAAGATTTACGGGCCGACGGGCATCGGGGTGTTATACGGTCGCTGGGAAGTGATGAATGAGCTGCTGCCGTTGCAAGGCGGCGGAGACATGGTGAAATCGGTTCATACGGATCATTCGGTGTATGCGGATTCGCCGGCTCGGTTTGAAGCGGGAACGCCGGCAATTGTGGAAACGGTCGGGTTGCGGGCAGCGATTGCATATGTGACGGCAGTCGGGATGGCGGACATAGAAGCATCGGAAGAAAAATTGATGGCGATGATGGTCGACGGACTGTCTCAAATTCCGGGATTTCAACCTTTGGGAAGATCTGCTCATAAAAAAAGTTTGATTTGTTTTAATTTGGTGGGGCTGCATCCGCAAGATGTGGCGATGATTTTAGATCAACAGGCCATTGCCGTTCGGGTCGGACATCATTGCGCGCAACCGGTTCATGAACGATTCGGCGTGACGGGCAGCATTCGGGCATCGCTGGGACTTTATAATGATGAAAAAGATATTGCGGCTTTTATCAACGGCTTGAAAAAAGCACGGGAGATGTTGTCATGACGGACGGATCTGCTGATTTTCATGCGCGTGTAGGTGAGCCGCTTCCGAAAGGGCTTCCGGTTGCGACCAAAGAAATGGTGATTGAAGCTCTTAAAACCGTCCAAGATCCGGAACTGATGCTGGATGTGTGGAGTTTGGGTTTGATTTATGATGTCGACATTCATGATGACGGAGATGTGTTTATCAGAATGACTCTAACGGCACCGACATGCCCGATTGCCGGCGAAATGCCCGGAATGGTCGCTGCTGCCGTAGCGGGTGTAAACGGAGTCGGCATTGTGGATGTCTCATTGGTCTGGGATCCACCGTGGACACTTGATCGCTTAAGTGAAGAATTAAAATTGGTTTTGGGAATTTAAAGCTCTTTTTTAAAAAAAGAGCTTTTTTTATTTAAAATTTTCCTTGACAGATTGGGGGGGGGGGTAGAGTTGGAATGTAGAGGGTAAATAGGATCAAAATTCCCAAAGAAATAAAAGGTTGTGAAAATTTCTAAAGATTAAATTGAGACCGTCAGGAGGTATGAATTGAAACAACATCAAGCAAGACAACATGGCCGAACACTTTTGGAGATGCTGGGTGTCTTGGCGATAATCGGAATTTTATCGATTGCGTCGTTGTTTGGATTTACATACGCCATGAACAAACACCGGGCGAACGAGACGATTTATGATGTGATGTTGCGCGGAACCAACGTGCCGAT
>CALXTZ010000026.1 GCA_944391545.1 uncultured Alphaproteobacteria bacterium | reverse complement strand
AAAGGGTTCCGGGCAGTCCGACCCTCACGGACGGGGTAAAACAAATTAAAAAACACTTGAACCAATCCCATACAAATCGCGCTTAAGGTCGTCAGAACCATCATGGACAGCGCATTTTTAATCGGCATCAGTTCAAGGCGCGTCATAAACCGTTTTTCCGTTTCTTTTTGTAAGTCCGCCGGTAAAACGGCGACTTGCCGGCGCAGCAAGTCAATTTGCGTTTTCATCTCTTGAATGTCTTGTTGAACGGCATCCAACCGCGCCGTCAGCTTTCCGATTTCCATGTCCAACATTAAATGACCTCGCGGTAAAACAAGTGGTTGCCGATTTGCGCGCACGGAATTAAATGCCGCGCCCAAGCCGGATTCACGGATAACGCATGATAATGCGTCGCCCCGCCGGTTGAGTCTTTTAACGTCCCCCGAACAGCGCGCATCGCAACATGTTGGCAGACATAAAAAACGGGATCGCTTGGTGTAATAGATTGAATGACATCAAAGTTGATGTCATCCGGATTCCAACATGAAAATTGAAACGGTTTTAAACAGACGTCTTTGACAGAATTGCCCCACCAATAGCCGCCTTTTTCGCGCGCGATTTGGACTCGATTCATAATGACGTTTGCGACTGCTTCGATGCCGGTTAATCCTTCGCCGCGAGCTTCGCCATAAAGCGTGCGCGCCAAGACATCCATTTCTTCTTGACGTTCTTGCAATGTATTCATTGTTATTCCTCCTTAAAAAATCGCCAATCCGGCGTTGCTGTTGGTTGATAAACTGTTTTAGGCAATCGAACGGGCGCGCTTAACAAACACCCGGCAACCGCATCGACGCCGTCATCATGTCCGCCGCCGCCCGGAATCCATTCTTGCATTTCCTGATAAAACGCCGATTGTTTGACGGATCCGTGAACCATCAACGCGCGATTGGCGAGCAAAACATCAAAAGCATCTAAAATCCGCTGGTCTTTTTGTGTTTTGGATGTCTGTGTCAGCACGGCACACCGCAACCGCCGTTGCCGAAACGTTTGTTTCAAAATTTCGGGTAAAAACTTACCCAGCCCGTTTGTTTCTACCTGAACGGCCGGTAAATGATTTGCTTGGACAAAATCAGCCACTTGGGCGCATTGATCGGATGCTGAAACATCCGTGTCGTCAACGGTTAAATATCGGACGTCATGCAAGTAATAAAAGCCCGCATCGTCTTGAAACACACAAGCAATGACACTCCCATCGCTTTGTTCTTTTTTAGCAAAAGACGGATCCCAAAAACACGAAGCGCCAACCATCCGTGTCCCATTGATTTTTAATTCTGCCGTTTGGTTGGTTTCCCGGTAATCCAAAGCCCCGGTGTACCAGCGCAAGTTTCGCACATCCAATCGACCATCTGTCAACCGGCACGGTTTCAACAGCATTTGGCTGGCAAATTTAGCCGGTCCCGATCGTTTGCGGATCATGTCAATCCGCGTTTTGGAAAATCGTTCCGGCCACCAAGAGTCGCCGTTTTGCCTGTAAATCGGCATTTTTAAAACATCAAACCCAGCCAAAAAACCACCGCTGCTGATGTCATAAATCGTTTCATACGTATGTGGCGTCCCCACATAAAGCGTCATGCCATTTGGCACCAAAACAAAATCTAATTCGGACAATTTTTGCCGCAAGTCTTCTCGTTTTAAGGCTGTGTCACAGGTTTTCGGAACCTCAACATCATCACAGACGATTAAATCGGCACGACATCCGGTAATATTTGCACCTAATCCACGTGCTAACACGGACGGGTCGCGTAATTCTTGCGTCCGGCGAACCGTGAACCGATCGGAAGCCCACTGGTCTTTTTGGGGCGGTTTCAACGATTGTGTCAACGGATGGCGTTCGATGATGCGTTTAATGTTGCGTACCATTTTTTTGGCGAGCTCATAATCGGCGGACATAATCAGAATCCGCGTATCGGGATTTTGTTTCAACACCCACGCGCAAAACAACCCGACCAGCGTCGATTTCCCCGAGTTACGAAAAGCCATCAACAAAGCCGGCTGCCGTTTTTCCCAAGCTTCTTTTAAATATCGACACATACGCCGATGATGCCGGGGGGTTGTTAAATTTTGGGTTTTATTCCAAATCCAAACAAATTCCGTTAAATCAACAGTCATCTTCTTTCTCCTCGGTTTCGGCAATAGCAGCACGGGCGGTCTGAATCCATTCGGTTTCTTCTGCCGATGGTCCGGTTCCTGTGTCTGGGAAAGCGCCCAGTTTCATCAAAATCAGCAAATGCGCCAAAGCATTTTTACAAGCTTGCTGATGTGCCGAAAAAGCTTTGGCGTCATCCGGCGCGGGACCTTGGCAAAACGCCAAATAATCCTGCCACACCGCTTTCATTTGATCCGGCAGCCGGCGATGCAACCGTTTTTGAAATTTTTTAAAATCTTCGGCCATCGGATAATCCTTTTATGCCAGCATGGCTGCACTGACTTCGGCACTGCCGTTAATCAGACTTTTTAAATTCTGTTTGCTTTGCGCATTCAGATTGGCTTTGATTTTCCGGTTGGCCGAAGAAGCAATTTGCCGGTTTTCGGCATTGGTTTCTTTGGTCAGGTTTTGAATAACGGCGGCGCTGGATCCCGAATCCGGATCTATGCCCAAAGCCCCCATTTTGGCACGCTGTGCACTGATTTGCTGTGCCAGCAGGTTGTTATTGGCTTGTTGTTCGGCCAACGCATTGCTTTTAAGGGCATTGGCTTCGGTTTTATCCATGCCGATGCCAAACGTTTTTTGAACGACTGATTCTAAACTGCTCATTTAATCACTCACTTTCATTTCTGTTGTTACTGAAACAATTTTGCAAGGTTTCGGTTTATTGCTTTTTATCCGCCACAGCGGGGTCATTCCGTCTCGCACCCAACCAAGCGCTCGGACACAAATGTCTTTGGTTTGAGCCTCTTGGTCTTTATCCAGTAAAAAATTGCCTGAAAATTTCGGTATCATGACTTCTTGTAATCCGTTGCCGACGTCGACTTCCACAGAACCGGTGCGGACAACCCGAAACCGTGCCTGAATCAAACGCACGGCTTTTAACGGGCCGGCCCCGATGTCTGTCGAAACCGGTGGCAGCGGAATGATTTCATGTGTAAAGCCTAATCCGACTTCGATTTTTTGACAGGCAAACGGTACCGTTAAATAATCGCTGTCAATCGTTGCATCCGGAACAACAATGCCATCCGCCACAATCTTGACAGTTTTACCCATCAACGGCGACATGCCTGACCACAATTCATGCGCGCTTTCAGTATCTTCACCCAACAAAGCACAGTCCGTTGATACCGTGTCATCAAACGTTTCCAGGCAAATATCACTGCCGCGTTTTGTCAGAACAAACACATCGCTTCCGACCACACAAGCGGCCAAAAAGAGGCCTTGCGTTTCCTGATGACTCCACGCCAACACGTTTTCCGTGCGATAATTGGTCAACGTCGCCATCGTCCCGTCATTCATTACCACATACACAATCCGGCGACCGGCATCATACGTCATGTCAATCGGATAACGGATAAGATGTGATGACAACAAAGAGACATTTTTAGCTTGATAAGCTTGTTCAATGTCTTGGAACAAAAATTCTCGGACTTCGCGGCCGCTGGCAGCAACGAATAACGTCGCTCCCGACACGTCAATCGGCGGGACGCTGGCATAAAGCGGCGAACCGACCAATGTTTGACGCTTGAGTTGAATGTTGGTCGGCGTCAACGGATCGCCGGACACCATCCATTCCGCCCCCGATGTAAAGACTTGTAAATGCCGTCCCGGCACAACGGCCCGAATGGCATTGACCTGGTCGGACAGAATAGAAAATTCAATCGCTTCGTCATCATTGCCGCTGCCTAAATCAAAGTTCATAATGCGCGAGGTTTTAGATAACCACAATCGGTTCGGTAAATCCCGAGACCCGCCGATAACAAGCCGGCTTTGGAAAAACGTGACGCTGGTCGGATAGCCGCGAACGGGGGAAAAAGCGGCTTCTTTCCATTCGGTCGTCGCTGATGTCCCGGATAACGTTTTTTTCACGGTCGCTTCGGCAATTTGAGATGTCGTAACGGCCGTCACCTCCACTTCGCCGCCGTTTAATTGAAACCGAACGCCGACGTGCGCCGATTCAAAAACAGCCGCTGACGCACTTAAAGAAATGTTACCGGTTGTTTGCGACGGTTTTAATGTTACAGTTGTATCGCCGAACCGCGCATACGGTTGGAACACTGCACCGTCATCTGACGTTTCATAAACCCAGTTTGTTAAAGACCACGTTTCACCGGCTTGGCGTGTAATCATGACCGGCGGATAATCCGGATGCACGACCAATAAGGTGTCAGCGCTTTGAGTCCAATTCAAAAACGGAATATCATCGCTGCCCCACGGTGTTTGAAGTGTTGCGATTTGATTTTCCGACCGATAAATTCGAATCAAATTCGGACAGACCACAAACAAATAAGTTTGCTCCGTATTAAAAGAAAACGGAATCAGCCGTAAAGCATTCGGAATTTTTTCAATTAACCGTAAGCCCGCCCGACGTTCAACGCCGCCGATGGCATCAATAAACACGTTTTTCAACGCATTGGCGCCGTTATCATAGCATGTTAAATCCGTGCGACCCAACACATCTTCGGATACTTCACCGGACGTGAAATTAGTTTTGTGATTGATAATCTGACTCATCCGCGCACTCCAATCAGCGGGAAATCCCAAATCGCGCTCGGGATGGCCTGTTGCGCGTCAATGAGTTTCGCATTTTTAAATTCCTCTTCGGCAGCTTTGGTTAAGTATTCCGCCCGAGACGTGCTTTCGGTCAAAGGCAGACAGAATTCCGCCGCCAATCGGGCAATTAACGCCTGATCGAAAAAAGGCGGGAAGCTGATTTCTTCAGGGCGGAAAATGTATGTCAGCGTGACTTGTTTTTGATTCGCGTGCAGTTTATTTTCATGAATCCGATAGTCAACGCCTAAACCTCTTCGACCCGAACCGCATGAAATGGCGCGTAAAAAATCCGTTGGCAGCGCAAATGCATATTGATAATCAGCAAACGGTTCTTCGGCCAACAGGGCTAAACTGGTTTGAGCTGTTGCAAATCGCCACGGATGCGCGGATAACATGGCATCTCGGGTCGACGTGTATAAGTAAAGAGCGACATCCGATTCGGCTGTCCCCTCGTGAAAAGATGAAATGCCTTGAGCGCCGATTTTAACCAACGCGCGTGAACATAAAGCAATCGCAGTGGATGCCATTTTTTCCTCCTTTTAAAAAAGGGGGTCAGTCAACCCGACCCCCCATCGGTTTTTTATGAAGATGCTTTATCCAAAACATCAAATTTAATGACGCCTTTCGGGTCAATCAGACAAGCCCCCTGACTCATCATGTTGTTGACGAAGTGCGCTGCATAATCACCGTGCCATGTGATGTCGGTTTTGATATCTATGCCAACGGCGTGTCCGACCGCATTTTTATGATAAATAAAGCACGTATGCGCTGCGGTATCCCCCGTTCCCGTTGCCGGCAATCCCGTATGCATGATAAAGTTAATGCCTAACCATTTACGGCTTTCGCATCCGGCGACAAACGGTGTTTTTGCGCCCACATAATCCGCACTGGAAAATTCTTCGATGGACAACAATTGGTTCCATGCTTGCGGCGAGACAATTGCATATCGTTCGCCGTCATCGGGAACGTCTTCCTTGTTTAACAAGGTAAAAGCTTCCAAAATGGTTGCTTTTGTCAAAGCCGCCGCGGCCGATCCAATCGTTGTCGTTGTTGTTTTCAGGGCATTGATGATGAGCTCATCCGTTTTGCGTCCCAATGCGTAAGCACCGGCTTGTGCGACGACTTTGCGTTCATCGTGACCGACTTTCAATTCATCCAAAGAATCGACCCATTCGCCGGCATAGTAATCACTTAACGTGCATTCTTTGGGCGTGTGCGTCAGCTTCATGGTCGGGACTTGACCGTTGCGTGTTTTGGTTGCTGCAACGCCTTTACCGATGATTTGGAAAGTCGTTGACGCGCCTTGAATATTGTTTTTAGACCGAACCGTCGATTTTAATTTCGACCCCATTTGGCTGTAGGCATTGACCACTTCGGCTTGGAAGTGTTTGATAAAAGACTGATCAATCGAATTTGTTACTTCTGACATTTATTTCTCCTTTTTGGTTAATAAAAAAGCCAAGATACCCTTGACTTTACTTGGATGGATACAACCGTTGAAAACCTTCCGTTACCCGGCGTACCAAGTCCGGATCTTGTTCTTTCCAGTATTTCGGATCCATCATCATTTTTTGTAAACCGGCTTCATTTGTGACATCGGCGGCCCCTGAGCCTTCACGCATCACAGCCGGTTCACCGTTTTGCATCATGGTGTAAAGCGTCATGACGCCTTCGTATGTACCGGACAACGCTTTTAGAACAGGTTCCGGCACATTTTGTTTTGCCCACAAGGACAACTGACGGCTGACAACATTCCATTGCTCTTCACCGCCAAAATGACGGACTAAAGCAGCGCGTTGTTTGTCTGATTCGTAATCGGCCGCCAATTCTTCAATAATCGGCAAGATTTTTGTTGCAGCCAAATCATAAACCGCCTGCACTTGCTTGTTTGTAAAGCCTTGTTGATACAACAGCGCATTGACTTCCGGATCACTGGACAATAATTGATGTTGGCAAGTAATCTGATAGTGTTCAGGCGATTCCGGCACACCGATGGCGCGGTAAAAAGCCTGCCGTTCGGTATCAGGCGTTGTTTCATCGGGTACTTTAACCATGTGCTTGACTTTTTCAGCCAATTCTGCATACGCCTTTGATAAAGCCATCATATCTACTTGGCCGTCCGGCCCTTTGAAAGCATTCAAGCTTGTTTCTTCTTCCATTAAATTTTCCATGTTTTCTCCTTTTGTTTAAGATAAAGCCGACCCGCGCCCGCGCTCGATGAGCGTTTCAATATGCGTGACGAGCGCACGCTGGCCTTCCAAATACCGCATTTCAGCGTCTGTTGCCGAAGCGGTTAAAACGCGCCCTTTTGTCATTTTTTGCAAATAGGCCAGCACTTTGTCGCCATCATTCGTGCGAAAGCATCGGGCAAAAGCGCGGGCAATCGACGGCATCTCGTCTAAAATGACATCCGTGGGGCGGTCGTTTAAAAAAGACCATCCTGATTTCATGTGTTTTCTCCCGTCAAAACCGGTGTTTCGGCCGGTTTGATTAATTCCATCGGCACATTCAACGTTTCGCCCAACCACCGGACAAAAGCCGGAATGTCCAAACACGCATAAGCATCTGTCCCCAACGCGCTTAAGCTCGATAACCATGTCAACGCATTATTGGCTTTATCCGTGTTTTGTTTGCGCGCCAATGGGGATTGATAGCCGACATCTACGATGCGCCCGTCAATGTAAATTTCCGGAATTTCCCCGCGTCGACGTAAGATGCTAACGGCGCGTTCAATCAACGGATGCAACAGTTCGATTTGCAATCGGCTGTAAGTCGCGCCCAGCACTTCTACCATATCGTTCGAACGCTCCAACACTTCGGTCGCCGTCATTTTGGGATCCGTAATCTGCCCCAATTTATCTACTAACAACGCATGGCGAATACGCGACCGCAAATCATTTAAAACCAACTGTGACACATCGAAACTGCCGGCAGCTTCCAATGGCGTCAATCCTTTGGAACCGACAGCTTTCGGAATAATGGCGCCCGGCGTTAATCGGATGTTGGCCGGATTGAGAACGCCGTCATCTTCAGCCTGCCAAATGCCGGTGACTGCAATCGTTGCGTTTTTCAAAATCAATTCGACGACTTTGTTGACGGTTTTGATATCCGGTAAAGCTTTCATCACCGGCGACCGGCCGTACGTTTCTCCGGGGGCTTTTAACCATCTGAACGTGATAAATGGCGTTTCGCTGAAATGTCCTTCTTTTAACACCGTGAAGTCATCGGCGCCTTCGCACACAAAAACTTGATAATCGTATCCGCCTTTGTCGCCGGGAACGACCGCTTCGATGACATTGGCTTTGGCGTCTTTATCTTTTAATTTTTCGATCAACGCCGGCGGTAACTTATTTTGGACAAAGCGGTTTTGTATTTCTTCCAGCGTCATCGCATGGTTGCGGAAAGTCACATCCAACCGTCCTGATCGGCCTTCTTCTACATACAGCTCGCTTAAGGGAACGGCTGTAAATTTAAAGGCCGACGCACCACCGATTTTTTCTTCCTCGAACAACAAACAAGCTGTCCCGACCGTTACCAAATCCAAAAAACACTGGTGCAATTCAACCACAAAAGAAGACCGGTCAAAATGGCCCTGCATAATGTTGGAAATGTTTTCAAGTGTTTGAGCCGCTTGGCGTGCTTCTTCTCCGTACAAATCCGCGCCGACGGACAAATCGAACCACCGATTCCAGGCCGGCGTCAGTTCAGACAACATCGATGCGGCCAATTGATCCACACTGTCCGGCGCCGTGCCGTCAAACAACGTGTCTGTTTGGCTGACGGTTTCACTGAAAACACCTTCACGCTGCGGCAGAGAAAATGCGTAACATTCGCGCCAAGTGGATTCTAATGAATCTCGGCGAGCTTTGGCTTTTAAAAACCGCTTATAAAGGTCTTGTGTTGATTTCATTTTATTCTCCCAATAAAGTTTTGCGACTCGGCGCTTCATCTTTTAAATTCAACAGCCCGCGCATGGATGTCTGAACCGTTTCCATGCCTGCCCGGCGTGCCAGATAGCTGTCGTCTTGTTCCGTTTGAGACGCTTCTTGAACAACGACTTTCGGCGCTTTGGTGTCGATGCCGACAATTTCTTCGACTTTTTTCATGCTTTTGTTTCCTTTTATTCAACTTCTGTCCCGTCCCGGCCAACAAAAAACCCCCTGATTTGCATCAGAGGGATTGATTTAAATACACGTCTGCCGGGTAACTAACGACTCTTATATCATACTTTTATTCCTATGTCAAGGATTTTTTTCCTATTTTTAACACATGCCGATAGAGTTGATACGGCGTCCAAATCCGCCGATCGGTAATGCCGACAAAGCGTTTAGCTGTTTCCACGCAGGTGTAGGGCATGAGTTTCAAGCGATGCAGTGGCGGCGTTTGAATCGGCATTTCGACGACGCGATAGCCGTGCGCGTGTAAGAAGCCTTTTAAATCGCCGTCGGTAATTAAAATTAAGTCGGTGTAATGGGCGAGCGGGTCGATGAGTACCCACCCGTTTGAAGCGTCTCCCAACGCGACAACACAATGATAAAACCCCTTTTTTAAAAAGCGCATCCACCAGAAAGTCGGTTGGCCGCCAAAGCCGATTAAAGCAGTGGTTTGCCGATGACCGGCACATTTTGGACCAATCATATCAACACCCCATTTTGTAATTACATTGTAAGCACGAAAACGGATATGCATCGTCTTCATCCGGATAAACAATCCCTTTTTGAATCAAAACCGGTTCCATCACGAATAACGCTTCGCGCCACAAGCGGCATTCATCCAACCCAGCACCAAAAGCAATATGTGGCGGTGCTTGTTCCAATCCGAATTTCGACAACACCCGAATATGTGCCTGGTTTAATTGACCGGTTGTTACCAAACGTTTCAAGACAATTAAAATATCGCTCGATTCGCACGGACGTGCAACAGACGTTCGGCTAGATGATGGGCTGTTATCGCATTTGTGCATTTCGCACCAGCAACACCACATCCACGCTTCTTCGGCCGTCAAAAACGGTTCGCTTTGTCTGTAATCCGCACGATAGCTTGATTTTCTGATCATCTCTTCCTCCCTAAAATAAAGAACAAAACAAGAACAAAGTATATATACGACAAGTCATGTCCTGTGTCAATATAAAAATAGGTTTATTTTCCTATTTACAAAACAAAATTCCTATGGTAAATTGATTTCAGGAAAATTTTCAGAAAAGGAAAAAGCATGCATCTGTCTTATGTTGAAATTTGGAAAGGCATTGATCAGCTGGCGGTTCAAAAAGGGCTGTCTTTGTCGGCGATGGCGCAAAAAGCGGGATTAGATCCGACGGCTTTTAATAAAAGCAAACGGGTTGGGCCGGACGGACGCAAGCGGTGGTTATCGATGGAAAGCTTGAATAAAGTGCTGGCGGCGACCAACACCGGATTGGATGAATTTATTCGGCTGACGGGTCAGGATATGAAGCCCGTTCAACCGACGATTCCGTTGTTGGGGTTTGCACAAGCCGGAAAAGACGGGTATTTTGATGATGCGGGCTTTCCGGTCGGCAGTGCCGGTTGGGATGCGATTGATTGCCCGATGACGTTTCACAAACCCGTGTATGCGTTGGAAGTGTGCGGCACCAGCATGGAACCGGTTTATCGGGAAGGCGATCGGTTGATTATCAGCCCGGATAGCGAAATTCGCAAAGGCGATCGTGTCGTTTTAAAAACAAAATCCGGCGAAGTCATGGTTAAGGAATTAAAGCGTCAAACAGCATCTCAAATTGAATTAAAATCATTAAATCCAACACATGCTGACCGTTCGTTTGCACCTCAAGACGTTGCCTGGATGGCGCGTGTTTTGTGGGTCAGCCAGTAAAAGGCTTTTACAAAACGGCTGTGTTTATTTAAGCGGGAAGTATTTCTTTAATGATAATTGGATAAATACAAATCAATCGGTTCACCGTAATAATCCAACAAAGTGAGTAACGGGCGAATATTGTATTGATGATCGACATATTCAAATACGCCCATTTCCATGTCGTCGATTTGTTCGGCCGATAAACCGGATTCGGTTGCGACAGTCCTTAAATGTTTGTGTAAATGTGACCGAATAGCATGTAAATCAAGAGCCAGTTGAACGCGGCTGTCTTCCGTAAAGACTTTTTCGGAAAGGTAGATCGGTGTTAAAGCTGTCATCAGGTTTCTCCATTCATAAAAAGACGAAACCCACCTGAAAAAAGGTGGGCGGATGCTAGTAACCGTTACATATGAACCGGCCGACCATATTCGGCAAAGCCTTATTTTGGCCGACATCCACCCGTTTGGGTAAATGCCGGCACATTTATTTGAGGTCGCTGTACCTCGACCCATATGTATAAGGAGTTACTAGCTCCGGACAGACCCATGTCTGTCTGTTATTCACAATAGCAGGAACCGGTTAAAAGTCAAACATTTTTATTGAATTTTCCCACCGGAGCAGGAAAATAAATCAAGCCAAACACAGACTTTCGGAAAAAAACGAGAACAGCCTTGGAGCCTACCGTTCGCTCCGCCGTAAAACGGAATGGATTTCCGTCAACCCGTTGGAAGAAGATGAAAATGTTATCCGCTCGGGTTTGAGGGGATGATATTTTGTCTGCCTTCAACGGGTTGCCTGGAATTCTTCGCGACGCGGAGGGGAAGGGCTCTGATGAAAAAAAGGAGAGAAGGAAAACGCTTGCCCGAATGGGTTTGGGCGGCGGGCAAGCGTTTTTGAGAAAACGAGACAGGGGAAGAAAAAGGGACTGGATGCAAGTGCCCCGGTGGAGCAACGGATGGTCTGACGAAAAACGAATTATTCTTCCTCTTTTTTCAAATGGGCGCGCGGATGGGCGTGGTCATACACTGCTTTCAACCGAACCGTATCAATTTCTGTGTACCGTTGCGTTGCCGACAACGACGCGTGGCCCAAAAGTTCTTGAACGCTTCTTAAATCGCTGCCGGCCGTCAATAAATGCGTGGCAAAGCTGTGGCGCAACGCGTGCGGCGTTACCGTGGCCGGCAAACCCAAAAATGTCCTTAACTTCCGAATGTGGCGGTGTATGACGCCCGGGGTGAGTCGTTCGCCGCGGCTGCCGATGAACAAAGGTGCGTCTTTGGTGTCAACCGGTCGTTCCTTTAAATACATATCGATGGTTTTTTTCACCACGCCCAACAAAGGCACCATGCGTTGTTTGTTGCCTTTGCCGGTAATCACCAACACATCGTTCGTGCGCGGAATGTCGCCGACGTTCAAAGCCAACGCTTCGGAAATCCGCAACCCGCACCCGTAAAGCAAGGTCAGCAAAGCAACGTCTCGCAAACCTTGCCACTTTTCTTTTTGCATTTTTTGCGCTGCCCCCAACAAAGCCAACGCATCGTCTTGTTCCAACGGCTTGGGTAACGTTTTAGGCGGTCTGGCCGGACGAACAACGCGCACGGCCGTGTTTTCGATGTCATACGTTTTGGATAAAAACCGATAAAAATTACGCACGGTTGACATGTTGCGCGCAATGGATGACCGCGCGACTTGATGAGAACTGCGATACACCAAAAAAGACCTTAAATCCGTCACAGACAAATCCATCAAATCGCACTTATCCACCGGGTGCCCGATGTCGGATGATAAAAAATCCATGAATTCCCGCAAGTCCAAAAAATAGCTTTCCGCCGTCAAAGCCGACAATCGCCGTTCGGCCGACAACCACTTTTGCCACGCTTCAATCATCGACAAAACGCGCGGTGTAGTGGTTTGTTGAAAATCCTTGAATTCTTGCATGCTTTTGGTTACCTTTATATCCATATCATAAAAAAGAAAAAGCCAAAATGCAAAAAATATCTGTTCTGCTGCCCAATCTGTTTTCCGTTTGCACGTATTTTGCTGAAGATACGTTGCCAGCGGGAACGTTCGTACGCGTGCCGTTCGGGCGACAAACCTTGGTCGGCGTGGTGTGGGATGCACCGGTCGATACGGCTTTTCCGGACGCGAAAATCAAACCCGTCGAATCGGTCATGGATGTCCCACCGATGACGGCGGTTAATCGCGCTTTCGTGGATTGGGTCGCGTCTTATACCGTCGCGCCGCCGGGATTGGTGTTAAAAATGGCTTTGCCGGTCGCGGATATGGACAAACAAAGCCGCAAACCCATCGTTTTTCAAGTGCCGGATTTAAAACCGTCTACCATGACGTTTTCGCCCGAACAACAAAAAGCTGTTAACGCTTTGAGCCAAACAACCGGATTTCAAGTCACGTTATTAGACGGCGTGACGGGGTCAGGCAAAACCGAAGTGTATTTTGAAGCGGTGGCAGCGGCGTTAAAACGCGGCCATCAAGTGTTGGTTTTGTTGCCGGAAATCACGTTGACGTCGGCGTGGTTAGATCGATTTGAACGGCGGTTTGGGGTGAAGCCCGCGTGTTGGCATTCAGGTTTAACGCCTAAAGTTCGACGCGACACGTGGCAAGCGGTAGTATCCGGCGAAGCCCGCGTGATTGTTGGGGCGCGGTCGGCTTTGTTTTTGCCGTACCGGGATTTAGGCCTGATTGTGGTCGATGAAGAACATGACGCGTCTTATAAACAGGAAGACGGCGTCGTGTACCAAGCGCGCGACATGGCCATTGTCCGGGCGCATTTAGGCAAGTTTCCTGTGGTGTTGGCTTCGGCGACGCCGTCGATTGAAACGTATTGCAATGTGTTGGACGGGCGGTACGCGTGCGTGCGGTTGCCCGAACGATATGCGAATGCAGCTTTGCCGGAACTGCACATCATCGACATGCGGTCAAAGGAAAAACGCAAAGGATACCTGTCGATGCCGTTGATAACCGCAATGGCTCAAGCGATTGAACACCATAATCAAACGTTGTTGTTTTTAAACCGACGCGGGTATGCACCCATGATATTGTGTAAAGCGTGCGGCGAAAAAATCAAATGCCCGCATTGTTCTGTGTTATTAACCGAACACCGCCGCCAACACGTGATGCAATGCCATCATTGCGGTTACACGATACCGCTGCCGACGGTATGCCCGGCTTGCGGTGAAAAAGACTGTTTTATTTCGTGCGGCCCCGGTGTCGAACGCATTGAAGAAGAAGTGTGTGCTTTATTCCCAAACGCACGTGTGGAAGTGATTACTAGCGATACGGTTTCAACGCCGGCACAGTTTGAAGAGATGACGACACGATTGATGCACAAAGAAATTGATATTCTGATTGGAACGCAGATGTTGGCCAAAGGGCACCACTTTCCGGATTTGACGGTGGTCGGGATTATTGATGCGGATTTTGGATTATCGGGCGGCGATTTGCGTGCCTCCGAACGAACGTTTCAATTGTTGCAGCAAGTATCAGGGCGCGCCGGGCGGGCAGATAAAAAAGGCGATACTTATTTACAGACGTACAGCCCCGAAAACGGCGTGATTAAAGCGATGGAAACCGGGGATCGGACGGCTTTTATGGATGCGGAAATCGAAGCACGCCGATTGTTGAGCATGCCGCCGTTCGGGCGATTGGCTTGTGTGATTATCAGCGGGGCACAGGAACGATTGGTGCAACGCGTGGCGCAAACGTTGATTCAAAAAGCGCCCTTTTTGACGGGAGCAATACTGACCAGCACTGCAGTTCCATCGGGTGCTCCGGGTTATACTCTTTGGGCACAAATTGAGATAAAATCTGGGCATGGAAAAAGGCGGTGCCCTTTTTGGCGCCGCCACCGCATAGACTGTTCAGGATGCTGGCTTGATGGTGATAAGACCATCAAATCGGAATCGTCTTTTTCGTACTTGTTTCTTTTGCTCGGAGCGGCCTTTTTGCCGGGGAAAAAGGGCGCTTCCAAACCAAAGAGGGGTATAACAGGCCAGCCCTCTGCGGAAACTTCTTTTTCCACTCTAACAATCCCGAAAATATCTATTGTACTGAACGCAGATTTCGAGGGAATAAAAAAGGCCACACCCCTTGATACTCTAAGCGTTCCGCTTAAAATATCCAGATTGGTGTGGCTTTATGGAGCTGCTGGGCGGATTCGAACCGCCGACCTCATCCTTACCAACTGATTGGGAGCCTTCCAGCCCTTGATTTTCAACGCTTTCCGGCCATCTTTGCTCCA
>CALXTZ010000025.1 GCA_944391545.1 uncultured Alphaproteobacteria bacterium | reverse complement strand
GTTCTTCCGTGCGAACGAATGTCGGTTCCCCCAATAAAGCCGTGATTTGTTCCGGCGTTTTGCCTTCCAATACACCGATGGTGGCGGGACGAGCCAGACTTAAAATTGTATCGGCCTGTTTGTCACCGCATGTTGAGCAAGCGGCTAAAACAAAACAAAAAAGTAAAGGTGCATATTTTTTCATGTGAAAAAGAATATGCTTTTTCAGATGTTTTGTCAAGCGGTTACTCAATATCAACGCAGAACCCGTTTTTATCAGCTTCTTCTCCGTCCGGGCAGGTGATGAGTGTACATCCTGTACTTGTTGCCGTATGCCCTGTGGGACAACAATATGTCCCTATCGAGGCATTTTCATCTGTATCACAAATACATGTACTCGTTACTTTTGCATTATAAGGACATTTTTTCTTCCCTGTATTTCCATATTCTGGAGCACACGCTTCCATTGTTGGTAATTCGCAGACACCATCGAAACTACATTGACGACCGCATTCTTGACCATTTACAATACACCAAATGTTCCCTGATACAGTTTTAGCCCATCGACAAAAAATCCCTGTGCTCTCCTGATAACACCCATATAAGTCTTGAGCGGGATAATACGTATATACAAATCCCTTCGATGTATTACAACCAGGGTCATAGCAGCTACCATCATCACAAGTTTGTGCGAAATCTGTACATCCATGCATACACCTTTTCTCATTTCTATAACACACCCTAGGGTATTCCATTACACAACAAACATCTTCATCACAACACATACCTTGTTCTTGATTATAAGTTGTCCCTTCTGGACATTTGACTACATCACAAGCACCATTACAGCTCGGAGGATCTGTACAATTGGCAGAACACGTACCTCCATCGTTACTACAATACCAATAAGAAATTGATTCCCCATCATAAACCGGATAACAGCGAACTCCCTTTTCATCCCAAGAACATCCACCATGATAGGTAAACTTATAGTATGTTGCACCAACTTGAGAACAAATATCTAAATCACATACACCTCTACGACGAAATAAATCTTTTGCTTCTCCTTGCATACATGAACGAGAAGACGTTCCTACAAGATTATCATCTTCGAAACAAAAGAAAGTATTACCTCTCCAATAGCAATTATTTAATCCATAGCGAGGTGGTATTTTACACCCCCAACGCCAATTCCCTGCCATACCATAAGGAGATTCCGAAAAACTACCATATCCAAATGCTGAATCATTTTCACAAATATCTGAACGACAAATACCTATTTGACAGGTAATGCTTGCAGCATTATCTGTATTAGTACAATGTGTTCCACATAATTCTTCGTCTATAAAGCAGGAATCCCCCTCTCCTTTACAATAGAAGCTTTTACATTCTCCATCTACTAAGACATATCTTTCAGGGCATTGGCAAGATTGTGTCTCTTCTACCCAAGTTGTCCCTGCCGGACATGCACAGTTTCCATCGGAACCACATACTTGTCCGCTGGGGCAACAAGTCCCATTACAACAGTTCCCTTCACAACAATCATTACTTCCACACTTCGTCGCATTCGGATTGTCACAACACGTATTACTGTTCGTACAGTATTTACTTCCACAATCTAAACACCCATTACTGCCACAGGGTGTTTCTATCTGTTTACAAACTCCTCCACAACAGGTCTCTCCACTCGGACAAGCTGGGATGCATGTATTATCAACATCTCCCATATATTTGTTATAATAGAAGAGCATTTGATTGGTATCAGCATCACATATATCACTTCCTGTATAAGAAACATTATTTACAGTCACAATCATAGGTTCTTCAACCATATCTAAGGTTAAAGAACAAACACGTTTAGGAACATCGTCTACGGATATATAAAACACATTCTCATCTTGAACCATAATGGCCATCGGATAGCCATGCGTAGAAACTTCTCCTAACTCATTTAAAACCAGCTCCCCAGAGGTCATAGAATAAAGTTGTTGACTATCAAGAGCAGCTAATTCCCATAAATGAACATCATGAATGGTATCATTGGCTTTGTGTTTAGCGAAAGCCCACATCAACCCCGCTACAGCTATGACAGATAAAACTCCAATGATGGCTAACACCGCTAGCATCTCTATCATACTGCGACCATGTTGAGAAAGAGAAGAAGTGATTGAATTTAAAGGATTATCTTTCTGGTGGGGGGGGGGGGGAATGAGTTTGTTGTGAATAAAAAGCATCTAAGTTTCTCCTGTCTATTCTTTTAAGCATTCTCGAGATACATTTTTAAGAACGCAGCCGAATCATTGCCAAGCTGTGCTTTTAATTGCTCTGCCAGCAACACATGTTTGTTCCCGGATGAGTAAATCTTCAGCAAGGGTCCCAATCCGCCTAAATCCACGTCCAGAATAACGGATTCATGAACGGCCGGTCGGCTGACCAAAATCGCATATTTACGGTCGGCAAATTCTTTACCCAAAATAAAGTTCATTTCACGCGGGCTTAATTTCCAAGTCGCATAGTCGCTTTCATTCGCCTGCGGGTTTCTGAAGAAAATAACGGTTTGGCATTGCCCGCGGATAACGTCTCCCAATCCGTGATCGTCCAAGAAACGCGGCTGCTGGAATGCGCATAAGAATGCCTGACGCTTTTTACGACCTTCTCGCAAACCGACAATAAAGCTGTCTTTAAACATCGGGTGTTCCAACATCGGAGCCGTTTCATCGATCATAATCATTGACGGCGTTCCTTTGGCACTGGCGACCATGTGAATGCGGTGCATCAAGTAGCTGATAACAGCCGGAGCCAACGTTGCGTCTTGGAAAATGGTCGTGAAGTCAAAAGCCATGTATTGATGCGCCGTCATATCCAGATTGTCTTCCACCGAGTTGAAAATCCGCCCGTATTGGTCATTGTTGACCCACCGGAAGAGTTCAGAACGCATTTTACCCGGTCGAATTTCTCCCGGTTCGCTTTGAGACGGCGGAGAGAAACAACTTTTATACAAATTTTTCAACAATCGTTCTTCCGGTCGCAAGTACTCAAAAGCCGTTGTGACGGCGCGCGCAATTTCTTGCTCGGATAAAGCATCCGTACCACCCGTAATATCCCGCAGCCAGCTTCTTAAGAAAGCGCGGTTGTCCGGCGTGTCTTCAACGGCAAACGGGTTTAAGGTTGTCGACCCTTCTCCGCCGTCAAAACGAATGTAAGGCGCATCCAACGCCAAAGCAAATACTTTGGCACCGTTGTTGCGATCAAAGAAATAAACGTTTAAGTCCGGAAAGCGCATGGCTTGCCCGGCCAAGAATGAGAATAATGTGGTTTTCCCTTGTCCGGTCGGCCCGATTAACGCCGTGTGAGCAACCGCATACGGTTCGGAAGACACATGGAATTGGAAAGCATACGCTGTTCCGTTGATTGTTTTGAAGTAAGAAATCGGCCCGTTTCCCCAGTCAGATTTTTGAAAGCCGGAAGCCGTTTTGTCAAGCCCGATGGCACAGGCAACAACGCGGGATAAATACATGAATGTTTTCGGATACACGTCATAAGTCGGAAATTGTGAGAAAAAGGCCGCTTGTGCCGCCCAACCTTCCCGAACCGGTGTGACGTTGTAAAACCGACAAATGCGCTCGATTTCTTCCTGCCCGGCCATTAATTCTTCTTTGGTATCGCCGAACAGATACATGGTCATGGCATATCTGTTGAGTGTTTGAGCGTTTACATCGGATGTATCCAGCATTTGCATAGCAGCATCATATTGTGCATGAACCCCGACGGAGGGACTGGTTAACAAAGCTTGACGTTGTTGTTGCATAAGCAAAGCGTTAGCTTTAACATAAGACATAGCCTGAATGTTATGAACAATGTTCACTTCATAATCGATAGCCATCAGATCGGAAATCATCTGTTCATCCATGAAGTCGCCGGGCTTACGAATGCCAATGGCAATCCCGAGTTTTTCACGGTTTCCGGCAAAATAGCGAATAATGCCTTCGTCTTTTGTGAAGTGAATGTAATCGGATGTCAGTAATGTATTTAATTCATCCCCGCGTTGTGAACCGATAATCGGCTTCGGTTTGGATAATGGGCTGGCCAGTTGGGCAAACAGCCAAAACGGGCTTTTATCTTGATGCTTAAACGGTGTTTTTTCCGAAATCAAAACCGGTTGATACAAGTCTAAAATGGCAAAAAGCGCTTGTGTGGCTTGATCTAAATCCCGAAGCGCATTTTTTCGGTCATTTACCGATAAAATAATGTAATGTTTGTTTTGGAAAATCCGATCCAATGTTTTAATCCACTGCGACGATACTTCCTGTAAGACCGGGATTTTATGCGTTTTTTGCTCGGAAATCGGGAGCTTGTCGCGAACGGTGATAATTCGAGACGTAATTTCAAGCTCGGCCATAGAATCGATCCAGCGTTTACGCATATCCAACAGCGCATTTCTGTCTTCGGGCATCATTAAAGCGGTATCGGCTCCTTTGATTTCGAAAACGCGCGCAATGGACCCGTTTCGGCAATAAATGGTAGCCCCGTCGTCTCCCAGCCTTGAAAAAGGCAAGAAATCCGCGACCCGCGTTTCTTGCGGCTGCGGTAAAATCCATTCGCCGAATTTGGTTGCCAACAGTGCCGCAAAAGCAACTGCTGCAATTAAGCCGATAATAACAATCCACGTGCCGGTTGATTCGGCGGTATTCACTAACATGGAAAGAATGCTTGTTTCGTCCATTTTAATATCCTTATGGTGCCAATTTTCTGCCCCGTTGCGGGTAAATTGTGTGGTAAGTTTTCATAAAAGGCCCTTGTGATTTCATCATATTTGATAAATGAGGCTCTTTCGCGCCCAAAGCGACGAGAATTAAATGAGACGGCAAAACCGAAAGCCCGATAACCCACAAAGGGTTCAGCTGATAGGCGGCCAGTAAAATGAAAACGGCGGCAAATTGAATGGCTAAATTCAAGATGGCCGGCGCTAACGGCGCCCAGAACAGACGCGGCGGCATGGCAACAGCTTTTAAAATGGGTTCGTTCATTTCGGCTCCTCTTTTCTCTTTGATATAAGATAAACAATTTTTAAAGGAGTGACAAGCTCTTTTCTGTTTTGGTGTCAAAAAAGATATAAAAAAAGCCGCCGCAAGAAACTTGCGGCGACTTTTGTGTCTTTTTGGCTTGACAAATTAGTAACCAATTGATTGCGAGAAAGTATCGCTCAAGTTGGTTTGCATTCCGCCGTCACCGGTTGCATAGTCAACAACCATACCGGCACCGGCAACAACAGCCAAACCGATCAGCAAGCCGGCAAACCATTTCCAGTGAACTTTACCGAAAATTGCCAAGAACGCAACAGCAATCAAACCAAAGCCACCGATAACGAAGATGACCAGTTTGGAGTCAACGAAAGCAGCAATTACTTTTTCCAACACAATATCAAATGCATCGGAAGAAGCGATACCGCCAGCCATCGCGTTTGTTGCCAGCATGACAAATGCAAAAGTTAATGCAACTGTCAAGATGGATGATAATTTTTTCATGATAACCTCCTACGTTATTATTTCCATACCCTTTTTTTATTTTACTAAAAAAATTAACTATTGTCTACCATTATTTTGCGAGCATGTAAAGTTTTTTTTTGGAATTTCGATTTTTTTTTATTTCTGAAAATAGATGATTGACGCTGCACTTGTTTTTTTATATATATAGTATAGGTTTGATAAAAAGTCGAGGTCCTTGAAATGAAATATATGAGAGTTACTGCCGTAAAAGGTGCTTTTTTAACAGTTGCTTTGCTGGCTTCCACGTCTTTTTTTGCGTTGCAGGCAAAGACGGTTTGGTTGGAAGAAGATGATTATCGTTCGTTGGCACAGGGAGATGCCGATACGGTTCCGGCCGATTTTTCTTTGACAACAGAAGAAATGACGCTGACGCAGGAAGATTTGGAAAAAGCTTCTCAAAATATTCAAAAAGAGACGCAGGATGAAAGCACTATGCCGACATTGACGGCGGAGGGTGGTTTCTTGTTGCCGACCTATGTTTTGCCTGATGCGCAAAGCGGGACGCAGGCGCCGGCTTCAACAGCTGCGGTGGATCAAACCAATCCATGGCGTGCCGAAACAAAATTAACAACGGTTGAAGAGGAAATCAGCACCATTCAAGTGCCGTCCACACCGGTTGTTTTACAAGGAGCGCCATCGTCAACAACGGCTTCGTCGGTCAACAACAGCGCGGAAGATAAGTTGTTGCAAACCATTGAACGGCAATATCAGGATACGACGAATTTGCTGGCCGAGACGTCTAAACGGCTGGAAGCGCTGGAAAACGGCGTTCAGGACTTAAAAGCGGCAAATATGAAAATGGCAGGGGCTTCCGCACCGGCTTTGGATGAAGGAACCGTGCGTCGGCAACCGTTGTTGTTGCCTTTGGCGCCGCTGAAAACGGCTGCCGTTTCTCAATCTGCGCCGCAGGAAGATACGGCCAGAGCGGTTGAGCCTGAAAAACCACAATATATTGATTATGTATTGGAAGTCATTAAACGTGTTGAAAATGAACCGGTCACCTTTACGGAATCGGATGAAATGGTCATTAAAACCATTCCGCAGGAAATGAAGTTGAATTTCTTGCCGGGCAGCGTGGATATTTCAACACAATCCTTTAAATGGATTAAGGCTTTCTCTTATGCGCCGAAACAAGCGATGCAAAAGGCTGTTGAAGTGCGCATGAGCGCAAAAGACATCGATTTGCAATCCAGACGGTTTGCCTTGATTAAAGGGGCGCTTTTAAGCAACGGACTCTCCCCGCGCCAAATCCGTTTTGTGATGACAGATCGTGATCCGGATACAATCGTGCTTCGGACAATCGTTTTGCCGGATGAACAAGAGGTTGTTTATACTTATCGAAACGGCCGTTCTACGGCACCTCAAATAATTCGCAAGTGGTAAAAAATATATACGAATTGTTAACATTTATGTTTTATAAATAATAAGGAGTAAGTATACCGATACGGTTTTTGACATTTATTTAAAAAGGTTGGAGAGTCCTTATGAAACATACAGTTAACCCACAGATATTCGTAAATATCACTTTGGTTATGGTTGCTGCCGTTTTATCGGCGTGCGCAAACAAAACGCAGTACGATGGCAATAATCCTTATAACACTTATGCGTATGATCGGCCATGTCCTTGCGCCGGGCAGATGTATGTTGAAAAGGTCGAGGTGAACGAGGTTATTGTTCCGGCTCAATCCAAGGCGATTGCTCAATCAACGCCCGGTGGTGACCGCGCGGTTCCCGTCAAACCTAAAAAAGTGACGCCGTGTGCGCGAAAAGAAACGGTGAAAGAAGTTCAACCGACAGATGTCAAGAAAAAACCGGCGCCGCCTGTCGAACAGGTTGTTGTGCCCGCTCCGAAAGCAAAACCGGTGGTAACTGAAGAAGTCATGACCAAAACGACAATCGTGCAAACGCAAGAGGTGATTGAAGAAAAACCTCAACCGCAAGCAGTGCCTGCGCCGGAACCGAAACCAGCTCCTCAACCGACGGTAACGGATGCCGAAAAAGAACGGTTGCAAAAGGAAATGGAAGCTTTGAAGGCGGAACAAACACGTTTGGCCGAAGAAAAGGCGAAGGTCGTCAAACAAATTGAAGAAAGCAAAAAATGCGACGAAATTAAAGATTGGGTAGCGACGGAAGGATCGACGTTGCGCGGGTTGTTGACGGAATGGGGCGATGAAGCCGGTTGGCGCGTCGTTTGGAACATGGATCGGGATTACACGTTGGAAGCCGGCGCTGTTTTCCGCGGCCGCTTTATGGATGTTTCTGCCGCATTATTGCGGTCGTTCGCTCGGGCAAGACCGGCTCCGAAAGGGGTCTTCTATAAAGGAAACAAAGTGTTAGTCATCAGTACGCGGGAGGATGAAAATGCCGAATAAGAAACGGTCATACAGTTTTTTAATCGCAGGCGTGATCATGGCGTGTTTAGCCTTGGTCGCCTGCAAGAATAATCACATCCGTGAAGTTGATGATAACATTGAAACGGTTTTGGCCGAAACGGATGCTTATGTTGAACAGGCGAAATTACCCTATGCGCCCGAACCGATTGACACTGTTTTGACCAAAGACGATATTTGGTTGGGTGAAGACAGTTTTAAAATCGCGGGCGGAGAACCGTTACCGGCTGTTTTTGAAGGCCCGGATGCAATTACTTTTTCCGTTAACGAACCGGTTGATTTGATTCATTTGGTCGATCAATTGCGTGAAATGACGGGATTACGGTTTTCTTTGGATGAATTAAAAGCGAATAATGAAATTCCGGATCAAACATTGGCGTTGGATTATTCAGGCAGCTTAAGCGGCTTGCTGGATATGATTTCGCATAAAATGTCGATTTGGTGGAAATACCGCAAAGGTGAGATTTCGTTCTATAAAATGGAAACGCGTGTTTTTACGATTTACGCTTTGCCGGTTGAATCGACCATGAGCGCGAGTTTAAGTGGAACACCGGTTTCAAATGACAACAGTGGCGCGGCGTCTACGACGCTCAGCATGTCAACGGACATTAAATTGGAACTGTGGACAAATATTGAAAACGGGATTAAACAAGTTATGGGCGGGCAGGGCGAAATGCTGATGTCTCCGACAAACGGAACCGTAACCGTGACGGCGCCGCCGTTTACCATCCAAAAAATTGCGCGGTATGTTCAGGATTTGAATGAAAAAATGTCGCGGCAAGTGGCTATTTCCGTGAAAGTGTTGCAAGTGACGCTTGAAAACGCGGATCAATACGGGTTGAATTTAAATGCCGTCTTTAATTCGGGCAGCATCAGCGGAAACATTATCGGACCGTTTGCGCAAGGTTCCGGTGCCTCGACGGCTGGTCAGTTGACGTTGGCTTTGTTGGATTCAAAGTGGAAAGATTCTTCCGCGATTATTCAAGCTTTGTCTACGCAGGGGAAAACGGCTTTGGTCACAAGCACCAGTGTAACGACGTTGAACAACAAAGTTGCGCCGGTTCAGGTGACGACCCAGGAAAACTACGTGAAAGAAACAACAATTGAAAAGGACAACTATTCCAGCGACAATAACTCAACTTCCGTTGAAATGGATACGGATACGTTGAATTACGGGTTTACGATGGAATTGTTGCCGCGTATTTTAGATAACGGCCGATTGATTATGCTGTTCACGATGACTTTGACGGATTTGATTTCTTTAACGACTTTCTCGTCAGACGGATCGACAACCGGAAACGGTGAGGATGATGACGACAGTTCGTCAGGAACAGGGAGTTCTTCCTCTTCCGGGGCGGGATACAACAACGGAGACGTAACGGTTGTTCAATTGCCAAAAATGCAAACGCGCGGCTTTGTCCAAGAAATTGCGATGCGTTCGGGATCGACATTGGTCTTGACCGGGTTTGAAACGGTCACGAATAAAACGGATTCGGCCGGTATCGGTCAACCGCGGATGTCGATTTTGGGCGGTAAGGAATTTACGAACCAAAGTCGTAACGTGCTGGTTATTCTGTTGACGCCGGAAATTTTGATTTCTCCGCTGTCGCCGGAAACACGCATGGAAAATTTCTAAATAAGGGAGTCCGACCGTGGTCGATAACGAAAACGAAGTAAAAGAACAAAACTTTCTGTTCTCACCCCCAAAAGAAGGGGACTCCCCTCTTTTGGCCGGGCAGGAGCCGGAACCGGCGGTTGTTCAAGAACAGCCGGCATCAAATGCGCCTGAACAAAAAGATTTGATTACGGTCGGAAAAAATAAATATGCGGTCGGGCTGTTTTGGCAACCTTTACAGGATGTAGATGATCCTATTCCGGAAATTCGGGAAACAATGGAAGCTGATGCCGGATCGGATTTATATTGCATTCACTACGGTCGGGCACCGCAGTACGGGATCGGTAAAAAATCCAAAGGTCATGCGGAAGGCATCAGTGTCGGCGGTATTTCCGTTTTAGATGCTTTGTCGGACAAATCATCCTTTGTCGCAGTCTTTAAAGTGCCGGAAGGGTGGTGGTTTGTCGCTGTCAGAAATGATTTGATTTTGCCGGAAGAAGATGTCTTATATCGGGATGAAGCGCAAGCAAAAGATGCTTTCTTTTCAATGATGGCTGTTCCGGATTGGGGCTATAAAATTGCGCCGGCGGAGTGGCACATTGACGGCACCGAAGAAATGGATTTGGCGGAACTGCTGAAAAATGCGTTTCAGGTCCGTCTTGTCAGTTTAAGCGCAGCCAGAGGAACAAAAATCCTTCTTGCGATTGCGGCTTTGATTTTAGTGGTTGTCGGCATTATCGTGTACTTTATCTTTATGCTGTATGACCGAGCGGCAACGCAGCCGATGAAAATTGAACCGGTTCAACCGCAAGCGGCGATTCAAACGGTGGAACCGACGCGTGAAGAAGAAAAACCATGGGAAAAATTGGTGGAAGTCAATCCGTTTTTAAATCGGTGCTGGAGCTATGCTTATCAGTTAAAATCAATGACCGTGCCGGGTTGGGCGCTTAATCAGATTGTCTGCACACCGCAGGGGATTACGACCGGTTGGCGGATGAGCTGGCCTCGTGGCGGGCGAATTGCGTGGCTGCAATCGGCGTATGAAGAATATAAATTTAAAGACATTGAATTAAATATCAATGAAACGGGCGATTCGGCGACGGCTTCAATTAAATACAATGACTTACCGATTATTGCATCGACGCCGACGTTGTCTTTGGCGCGTATTCGCCGCGAATTGACGGACATTTCTCAAGCATTGAGCATGCGGATTGCCATGCAGCCGCAGGAAGTGACCATCGGCGGGCCGACACCGCAACAACAGGCGGCCGCACAACCTGGGCAGCAGTTGCCGCAAGGGAAAACCTACAAGTTTTTATCCTTTAGTTTTTCCTCGGCCATGGACCCGCCCGCATGGGAATCTTTCTTTGACAAATTCTCGGCCCTTGAAATTGTCAGAATTCAATATAACCCACGATCAGAATCGGCATTAACGGAGAACTGGAGCTATGAAGGACGTATCTATGAAAAATAAATTTTTATCTTCTTTAACAGTGATGACGGCGTTAAGCATTTGCATGGCATTCGGCAGTGCAACGGCGCAAAACGTACCGACCGTGACGGATGAACCGACGCCGGTGGATTTTCCGCAACGCTCCTCTTTAGGTGAGATGAAAGAAGCCATGTTGCCGAACCTGACGGACAGCGCGATTAAAAATCCGTCTCCGATGGCTGTGGTTGTTTCTAAAAAAGCGGCGCCGAGTGAACAGCTTTTGGGCCGGATTACCAGTGAAGTTTTCCATGAAATGGCTGATTTGGAACGCGGAAATGTGTTTTTAAAGCTCCAAACACAACGCGAACAACTGAAAAATGACTTGGAAAAGTTGAAAGCTGCCTATCGTCAAGCGCGTTTGGATGAGATTGAAAAACGTGAAAGCGTGATTCGGACGCGGGTTGAATGGATGCAGGAACAAGAACGTATTCGTCAGGAAATTTTGGAAAAGAAGATGCAGACGGAGTTGTTGGAAAAACAAATTGAAGAAGCGGAGGCTCGAAAAGAAGCTTTGTTGGCAGAAGCGCAAAAGCCGCAACAAACAACCGCTGTTTCAAGCAGTTCTGCCCAACCGTCCGAAACAACCGAAGTTGTTGAAGAAGTCGTTGAGACTTTCCCGAAATTAACGATTTTGGATATTAAGGGGGTTAAAGGAAAGTTGACAGCTCGGTTATACGGTGAAGACGGTGTTGTTTTCTCCGTGAAAGTCGGCAATGAAATTCCGTCCGGTTATAAAGTCAAGTCCATTACAAAAGGGGCTGTTGTCTTTGAAAAAGACGGAAAAGAAGAACGTGTCGAAAAATCACCGATGGTTGTCAATGTCCCGAAACCGGCAGAAACAATTGTTGCACAAGAATAAATGAAAATCGCGGGGAAAAATGAGCGAAGATGTCGAAACGCCCGAAAAAAAGGAGGCTGCGGAACAAACGTCTGTAACGGATAAAGAACAGACGATGATCCCGCAACGCGCTTCTCCGGGTGATGCAATTGTCCCGGAAGGCAGAGGACCTCGACATCTGGTGACGTCAACACCCGAGTTCATTGCCTCTTTGTTTGCTGACGGAAACGAATGTATTACTGCGCCGGGAAGCATCTTTCCGGTCAAAGAAGAAACACGTCTGTTGCTGGCGTTGTTTTCCAACGGCCGCTTTTTAGTCGCGGAACCCTATAAACACGACGGCCGTGTTCTTTCCTTCCAAGTGTTGGCTCAAAAGCGCAACCTGCAAATCGGAGAACCGGAATGCGTGTCCATGGCGGTGATCAGCGATATTTATGAATACGCGACCAAACGCCCCACGACAACAGAAGTCGTTGAAGAACAAGATCAAATTCGGATGCAACGTGACTTTGTGACGATTATCACGCATGCGGCAAAGATGAAAGTGTCCGATATTCACATTATCGTGGCAGATCACACAACGGTTATGTTCCGTGTGAACGGGATGTTACAGGCCGAAATGGAATACAATAACGAGTGGGGGGAAGCTTTTGTCCGGGCAGCGTTTGCATCTGCGGATATTTCCGATTCCAACTATGCGCAAAATGAATATCAGGCAGCGCAGAAATTAGGGAAAACGCCGCTTCGCGGATCTAAAGGCCGATTAATGTTGCCGCCCGAAGTGTTGGCTATTCGTTTGCAATTTAACCCGATTGCTTTCGGAACCCGCTACGTCGTTATGCGGTTATTGTATGCAGATACGGGCGGAGCGACGAATGATCCGACGAAGAACTTGTCTTCTTTAGGGTTTACGCCGGAGGAAGTGGATATTTTCTATCGTCTGCGGGCAATGCCAATCGGGTTGGTATTTGTGTCGGGGCCGACCGGTAGCGGTAAATCGACGACGTTGCAGCGCAACATGATTAACATGTTGAAAGAAAGAAACTATGAAATCAACCTGATTACGGTGGAAGATCCGCCGGAATATCCGATTCCGGGGGCGCGTCAGATGCCGGTGACGAACGCAGGTATTGAAGAAGCAAAAGAACGCGAATTCACGAAAGCTTTGTCGGCGGCGCTTCGCTCTGACCCGGACATGTTGATGATCGGGGAAATTCGAACTTTGTCGGCCGCGGATTTGGCTTTCCGAGGTGCTTTGTCCGGGCATGGTGTATGGACGACCGTTCACGCGAACAGCGCACCGGCGACGTTGGTTCGTTTGAAAGATATGGGTGTGGAAGATTTTAAACTGGAAGATCCCAGCTTGGTTCGGGGGCTGATGGCACAGCGGTTGTTCCGAACCGTTTGTCCGCATTGCCGCATTCCGGCGACGGAAGATTTGAAAAATCCGCCGGTTGAACGATTGAAAAAAGCATTGGGCGATTTTGGTCTTGAAAATGCTTATTTGCGTGGGAAAGGATGTCCTTATTGTGACTATCGGGGCGTTATCGGACGGACGGTAGTCGGTGAATTTGTGATTCCGGATTCAACATTTTTGGAGTTGATGTTAAAGGGGGAAACGAAAAAAGCCATCGATTATTGGACGAGTGAACTCAACGGTCGGACTTTGAAAGATAATGCGATTTCGCGTATGTTGAAAGGAACGGTCGATATTGAAGAAGTCGAACGGTGGACAGGATTATTGGATGAACGCCCGACATATTAGAGGAAACGTAAATGGCGCAAGAAACGACAGGACAAAAAAAGAAATTTACTTACAAGAAAAAAAGCAGTTTTAGCGGTGCTGAAATTGCTTATGCGAAATTTATGACCCGTCATTCGACGAATGAACGGCTTCGGATGTATCGAAAGTTGGCCTCTTTGTTGCGGAACCGATTCTCGTTGATGGATGCGTTGGAACGATTGTACGGGATTGCCTCTAAAAACGGGAAAGATCAACACGAAACGATGGGGATTGCCATTACGAATTGGATGCGTTCGCTTCAAAACGGGGAAAGCTTCTCCGTTGCCTTGCGTGGGTGGGCGCCGCAAAGCGAATTGCTTATGCTGTCTGTCGGTGATATTGCGAATTTGGATCAGGCATTGGATAACTTGATTAAAGTGGTCGAAGGCGTTAAACGGATGAAAGAACCGGTTGTCAGCGCTATTTCTTACCCGATGTTCCTGTTGTTCTTGACGACGTTGATTATTTACGCGGTCGGTGCTTATATGGTGCCGCCAATGACGGAAGCTGTTCCGAACTTGGTGTGGCGGGGACAAGCAAAAACGTTGGTCGGTTTATCCGAATGGGTTCAAAACAATACATTGCTCCTTTTCTTGACGATGCCGATCATTTCTGCGTTTATTTCATGGACTTTGCCGCGGTGGAAAGGTCGGATGCGGGCGCGTTTCGATAATGTGCCGCCTTGGTCGATTTATCGGATTTTCGTTGGGGTTTCTTGGCTGATGTCTTTGGCGGCGCTGGTTAAAGCTGGGACGCCGGTTTCCAAAGCTTTGCGTGTTTTACGGTCAGATGCCAACCCCTATTTGCTGTATCGAATCGAACGGGCTTTGTTCTTTGTGAACAGCGGGGATAACCTGGGGGATGCGCTGTATAAAACCAACTTGAACTTTCCGGATCGGGAAGTCGTCGGCGATTTGCAAATTTATGCGGAATTGGATAACTTCCAATTGGCTTTGGATCAAATGGCGAATGAATGGCTTGAAGATAGTGTTAGGAATATTGAACAGAAGGCGTCTGTTTTGAATATGGTCGCAATTTTATTAATTGCTGCAATTGTTGCATGGGTTGTTATGGGAACGTTTGATATGCAAGATCAGATGGTAGCAGGGATGGGCTAGCGATTGCCAAGAGGGGGAAGACCGCCTTCCGTTGAGGAGGGCGGTTTTTTTATGCACAGAATTTTCTTGACAGATGTCGGGGGGGGGGGGGAG
>CALXTZ010000024.1 GCA_944391545.1 uncultured Alphaproteobacteria bacterium | reverse complement strand
GTTTGCAAAACTTTATTTTTATTTCTTTACTTTCTTTTTAAAACCAAATAAACTGTCTTTTGTTGAAGGCATAAAAAAAGCGGGTCTTAAAAACCCGCTTTTCATTTTCAGTCTTTTTCTTATTCCTGAACAGGAACAGCCACCTCAACGGCCTCGACTTCCACCGCTTCTGCCGGAGCGGGTTCTGCCGCAGGTTGAACGGGGACAGGCGCCGGAGCGGCCTGTGCTGCCGGTTGCTGTGCCGCAAAGATGTCAAAAATTTTGACTTGCGCTTTATTGCGTTCTTCCTGCATGATTTGTGCCGCCGTAACTTCGGCAAACCGAGCCTTCACCGCATCTTCGACTTCTTCATAAGCCGGCGGAGCGGATTTCCGGACGTCTTCCACTTTAATCACGTGCCAGCCGAAAGCCGTCTTAACCGGTTTTTGTGAGAATTTTCCTTTCTCCAAAGAAAAAGCTGCATCCGCAAATTCAGGGATCATCATATTTTTCGTAAAGTATCCCAAATCCCCGCCGTTCAACGCATTCGGATCTTTATCCAACGAATATTTATCCGCCAACGTTGCAAAATCAGCACCGGCCTTTAATTGCACGATAATATCATTGGCTTCTTTTTGCGTCGCCACCAAAATATGGCGCGCCCGGATTTCATCCTGCGGCACAAAATTTTTCACTTCCTGTTGATAAATCGCCTGCAATTTATCCGGCGTCATCCGCGCTTGTAATTGTTTGGCCAGATAAGCCTGGAACAAAATTTGATCTTCAGCATCTTTCAAAGCCTTTTTCACATCCGGATTATTTTGCAATCCTTCTTTTTTCGCTTGATCCAAAATGACTTTGTTGTTGATGTAAGCATCCAATAATTGATTATAAACAACCTGCATCGGAATATCTTTCAATTGCGGGATAGACGCTTTTACTTTTTCAAGCTCGCTCAACCGCACATCTTCACCGCTGACCGTTGCGACGACCGCGCTTTTATCCATGACCGGCAACAAAAAAGGATCCGAACCGGCATGCATCCTTGTCCATCCCCAATAGCCTAAAGCCGCAATCACAACGACGCAAGCCGCCCCGATCAGTACTTTTTTAGAAGTATTTTCCTCTTTCCCGGAGACGACGACTTTTGCTGTTTTCTTTTCTTTTTTCATTTTCTTTCCTTTCCAAAACGACTCTGATTTCAAAATTATATATGCCTATTATCCAATAATTGCAACCGAGACACAAGCACTTTTATAATTCCTTTTGTAATGCTGGGGTGTAGTGACATAATTTCATACAATCGTTCGCTGCTCATTTTAAGGGCAATTGTTTCCTCTTTTGCGCAAACGGACACCCCAACGACAGACGGATTTAACGCCGTCAGTTCACCGAACATTTGGCGTGTTTCCAACTCACTGACAACGATTTCTCCCTCTTTGATTTGAACCATGCCGTGCAAGATGATGAACAGACTGTCATTCACGCTGCCGCTGGCGACGATTTCTTTACCGGCCGCATAGGCCACTTCATCACAAGCATAAATAAAATCGCTTAACGCCGATTCCGATACGTGTTCAAAAGCGGGAATATTTTTTAAAACAAGCACTTTTTCTAAAGTTAACCGCATTTCTTTCTCCTAACTTTTCAAAACCGAAGCAATTGTGTCCCGAATTTCGGGATAAGGTTCTTTTTTCAAAGGCTCCAAATAAGGCCGTAATGCTTTCGGCCGCAGCCCCATCCGGCCCAAAGCCCAAACAGCCCCTTGTCGCAACAACGGATTGGGATCATTCAGTAAATCAACCACATACGGCAGCAACGAAACATCTCCCATTTTCCGAACACACATCAACGCACACGCCCGCGTCCACGGACTGCGATAAGACGATTTTGAAATCACAAACGCCAACTGTTCCGTTAAGCTCTTTCCCTTTTTAAGCGGCCGAGACGGAATTTTTTCGATGCGTTCTTCCATCGGCATTTCCCTTAAGACTGTTTTTAACTTGCGTAGCTTTTTGGGCAGAATATCTTCGATAATGCCCATCGCTGCCGCCCGCTGTTCAAGCGACGCATCCGGTGATTGAAGCAACAGATTCACGGCCTGTTGAAACAACGCTGACGAATAAAGCAGCTTTAATTCAATGAATAAACTCTTGCGAATTTGATAAAATTCCTTTTCCAAAGAGTCGCGCAAATCCCGAAAAGCCTCTTCCGCTTCATGAATCGGCGCATACGCAAAGTCTTTAACCAACAACAGAACAATCACGGCCTGACGAAAATCCTTGTCAATCAACGGCAATAAGCATCGTTTCTTTTTCCGAGACGACCAGACCAAATTCATATCCAGCAAATGGCGTAAAACATCCATGCGTTCAATGAACGGTACCCGCTGCAAAACCTGCAACAAAACCTTTTGCGCATCTAAATCTTCGGAAATCCACAAATAAGAAATCAATGTTTTTTTAATCATCAAAGAAGTTCGATCATTGACCAGCGTTTGTTCAATGACAGGATAAGCCTTGGGCCCGTATCCCTTTAAAGCTTCCAATGCCGCATCCCGCAAATCCATGCGCTCCAATGCCTTAAAAACAGACGGCAACAAAAGCGGATGTTGAATCCGTCCCGCCGCCAATAAAGCCGCCCGACGCACGTCAACCTGTTTGTCTTTCATCAAAGACAAAATCAAGCGGTAAAATCCTTTGATCGCGCTTTCTTCCAAAATTTCGGCAGCCTGCAACCGATCTGCCCGATCTTTGGAAGCAACCAGCTTGTTCACGCCTTCCGATGCAATTAAAATGCCTTCTCCGCCGGCTTTCAACAAACCGACCAAAGCACCTTTTTTCAAATCCGGATCATCCAAATATAAAATCGCTTTTTCCTGCGCATACTTTTCACCCATGGCGCACATCACGCGCAAAGCCGTTTGGCGAACCGTTAAATCCGTATCTTTTTCCAACAAATCCGATACGATTTTACGCAACCCGCCGATGTTGTTTTTTTCAATTCGGTTAAGGGCGAAAACCCGAACGCGCGGATCTTTGTGTTTTAATGCCCGGCGGATGAAATTTTTATAACCGGCGTATTTGGCATCCTCTAAAACACGTAAGTAATAAATCGCTTCATCGGCCTGCGGGCTGCCGGCTTTTTCCGTTACGAACGCAATCACCTTCGGCGTACTGATCAACAATCGGCCGCCGCGCCAACGAAATGTTTTAAAGGACGACAACAAGACGCGGGCATATTCGATATGCGTCAACCACAACGTCGCCACAAATGCACAAGACAATAAAACGCCCAACACGCCGAATGCTTTTGAAAACGCTGCGAAATAAAAAACGACAGCAGAAAACCCGAATCCGACCGGCTCCAACAAAGCCAGCCGAAAAACCTTTAACCGATATCGGTGGCCGTGTGTCAACGGTCTCGGAATCATCCGGAAATAATAACCGACGCAGAAGTATGTCACCAGCTCAAATACGACTTTGGCAAAATAGTTAATCCATACCAGACCCGCTAACCATCCTAAATAAGTGACAACCGGCAGCAAAGCCAAAACCGTCATCCCATGCAAAATATTAAAGCCGTTTCGGATTCGGTACAACGCACCCATTCCGACAACGGACAGAGCCCCGACCGTCCCCCAGAGCACACCCATTATTCGGCCGATATCCAACGTATATTTTCCGTTTTCAATCAGTTCAATACACAGCGTATAATCAACGAAGCACCGAACGGCGGCATACAAAAACGAAGCGCAATAAATTAAAAACATCAGATTTAATTGAGCCGGTTCATCCACGCCACCGTTTTTACGAAGCGTTTCTTGGGGTGTCTTTTTCTCGAAATGGAAAATCAACCGGAACAAGACGAACAGAAAAACACCCAACAGAATATTGGCCAGCACCATCATGGGCATATCGGCCACTTGAAGCAAAAGCGGCAAGCTAAAACCGCCGATTGCCGTTCCCAAAAAATCCGCCAAGACGATACACAAGAATTTTTTAGACTGCAAGTCTAAAACCAAAAAGCGAAAAGCCAGTCCCCAAAATCCGACTTTCAATAACAAACCGTATGCAAATTTCAAAGAAAACAGCAAATCCAACGACGGCTTCCATCCTTCATAAAGCGCATACAACAATCCCGATTGAAGCGCTGCCGCCAGAACGATGAAAATCAACAATCCTTTGCCGAAGCGTCGCTCAACGGAGACGGAAAAGAAACCGGCAATACTCAAAAACAACGCAGCTGCAATGAATAAAAAGCTTAAGTCCAGTCGACCGTAGGTTCCCAAATAAAGCGCTGTGGCTGCACTGTCCAACCAGACAATACTGACCGCATGCAAAAAAGCCGCCATTCCGAGCAACCCCATCAAAACAATTTGCTCTGAACTCAACGAAACAAGATTTTCAAAAAGACGCCTGATTTTATTCATGATCCATCCCTAACAATCCGGCCGCATAATCACGGGCCGTAAAATCATGCAAATCCTCTTTGCTTTCCCCGACACCGACGTAATGAATCGGCATACGAAACTGATCCGCCAACGCCACTAAAATACCGCCCTTGGCTGTCCCGTCCAACTTTGTCATGACAATTCCGGTCACATCGGTCATCTCTTTAAAGGCCACCGTTTGCGAAATGGCATTTTGCCCGACCGTCGCATCCAACGTCAACAAAACTGCATGCGGCGCAGTCGAATCAATTTTTCGGATAACCCGAATGATTTTACGCAATTCTTCCATTAACTCTTTTTTATTTTGAAGCCGACCGGCCGTATCTAAAAACAACACATCATCTGCGTTTTTACGCGCTGCTTGCAACGCATCATAAGCCGTCCCGGCCGGATCAGCCCCCTGTTCTTTGGCGTAAACGGGACACCCCGTTTTTTGACCCCAAGCCTGTAATTGCTCTATCGCCGCCATTCGAAACGTATCAACGGCACCGAAAGCCACTTTCAAGCCTTGTTCTTTCATTTGTTGCGCCAATTTACCGATCGTCGTCGTTTTGCCGGCACCGTTCACACCGACCATCAAAATGACGAACGGCTTTTTATCCCGATCGATGATCAGCGGTTTGGCCACCGGTTCCATCCTTTTGACCAACTCCTCGAAAATCAACTCTTTTGCTTCCTGTTCCGTTTGCGGTTTCTTTCTTTCCAACAAAGCCCGTAATTGCATCGCGGTTTGGACCCCCATATCCGATAAAATGAATGTTTCTTCCAATTCATCCAATGTTTGGGCGTCTAAATGCGTAAAACGCAACGCCTGTGAAACTTGGCTCGACGTTTTTTCCAACCCTTTTTTAAACCGCTGCCACCAACTCGCCATCTGTCACTTCCTTATTCACAACCCGAACAAACGTTCCGGGCGCAATTGATTGATCCACCCTTGTTCTCATATAGTGCGTATTGAAACCGCTGCCGGCCTGTTCTACCAGAACCGTATCCGTTTGACCAATTTGTGTGCGTAAATAAGTATCCAGGATTTTTTGTCCTTTTTCACGCAACTCTTTTGCCCGCTGACGCCGCACATCCACAGGCACCATCGGCATTTTGGCAGACGGCGTTCCCGGACGCACCGAAAACGGAAAAACATGCAACAATTCAATATTTGCCGCCTGTACCAAATCCATCGTTTGATGAAACATCGCGTCCGTCTCTGTCGGAAAACCGGTAATAAAATCAGCCCCCAACACAATATCCGATCGAACTTGACGCAACGCCGCCGCCAACTGCAACACGTCTTCCCGCGTGTGCCGACGCCCCATCCGTTTCAAAATCAAGTTATCTCCCGATTGAACGGACAAATGAACATGCGGCATCAATTGTTCATATTGACCGAACAACCAAATCAGTTTTGCATCAACACCTGCCGGATCCAACGACCCCATGCGCACCCGTTTTAAATCAGGCACTTCTTTCAACACCCGTTCAGTTAAATCCGAAAAACCATACGGATAACTGGTCACGTCAATGCCGGTAATGACCAACTCCGAATATCCTTTTTCAACCAATCGACGCGCTTCATGAATGACCTCTTCCGGCAACAACCCCTTATTTTTACCGCGCACCTGATTGACGACACAAAACGTACATCGATGATCACATCCTTGTTGAACTTGAATAAAAGCCCGCGTCCGGCCTTCAAAATCCGTCACCGTCGGAATATCAAATGCCACACCATCAACCGGCCCGACCATTTCTTTGTCAGAAGCCATCAACGCCCTTACATCCAACTTTTCCCGATTGCCCAGCACCCGATCGACTTGCGGCATGCGCGCATAAACCTCCGGGTGAAGCTGCGCCGCACATCCCGTCACGAAAAGCCGTTTATCCGGATTTTCCTTTTTTAATTTCCGGATTGTTTGGCGGCATTGCCGTTCTGCTTCCGCCGTCACGGCACATGTGTTGATGCAGATGACGTCGTCCAAACCCGATGCAAGTTCTTTGATCCGGGCAGACTCGTATGTATTGATTCGACATCCAAAAGTGACTATTTTCATGCTTCTTTTTTACCTTTTTTTTCATATCTTGTCTAGTTTTTAATCAAAAAGCATGTATAATAAAAAGAAAAACAGTCAAAAGGAGAAACAAATGGAACAAGGACTTCACCCATTAGTTGCAATCGGACTAAAAAGCGACACAGCGATCACCGGTGTAGACGCCGCTTTGGTCAAAACGGACGGGGTCGATATTTTTGAAAATGACATGTCGATTTCGCGCCCTTATCCGGAAGAATTGCGCGCCGACATTAAATCCGTTTTGGGTGAAAAGGGTCAGTTGGACGTCGGCCATTTAAAAGAAGTCGAACGCAAAGTCACACAACATCATATTGATACAGTTCAAGCTTTGCTGGATATGGCCGATAAAAATCCGCTGAACATCGATGTGATTGCTTTTCCGGGTCACACTGTTTTGAACCGTCCCAGTCAAAAACTGTCCGTTCAAATCGGCAACGCGGATACGATGCTGCAAACATTCGGCCGCCCGGTTGTCAACCGGTTTTATCAGTCTGACTTGGCTTCCGGCGGACAAGGCGCCCCGATTTTTCCATCCTTTTTTGATGCGATGACACGCGATATGGAAAAACCGTTAGCTGTTTTATCTATCGGCGGATTAACATCGTTATCTTACATCGGCGTCAATGGTGAATTAGCTGCTTTTGAAGTCGGCCCTGGTAATATCTTAATTGACCAATGGATGCAAACACGCATGGGCGCCGAGATGGATTTTGACGGATTGTGGGCGGCGAAAGGTATGGTCGACCAACGGCTTTTGCGTAAGTTAATATCGCATCCATATTTTGCCAAAAAACCGCCAAAATCAGCAGACAGAGATGAGTTTGATCCCCTCATGCAGGATGTTGATGGATCCAGTGTTGCTGACGGAGCTGCAACCTTAACCGCATTAACGGTTCAATCCATCGCTGATGCCGTTTCCTATCTGCCCGAAAATCCAAAAACGTGGATTGTTATCGGCGGCGGGGCATTCAACCCGTCTATTATCAAAGGATTAAAACAATCATTAAAAGGCGATGTCTTAACCGGCGAGGAATTACACTGGAATACGTCGAATATCGAAGCACAGGGATTTGCTTTTTTGGCTGTCAGAACAATGTTTAACCTGCCGATTTCATTCCCATCAACAACCGGCGTGCCGGCTCCTATGCCCGGCGGGCGGATCCACCAAAAATGACGGTCTTTTGCCTTTTTAAAAAGTACCTTTGATTTCCGTATTCATTTAAAACTTGCAATGTAATGTTAATTTTCATATAATTATTGTATGGAAATTAAAATGAAATTACATATTTTTTATCCTTTTTCTCTTTTTCTCTTTCGTAAAGGAGGATATTAATGGTGGTAAAATCCGAACAATCGCATACGTTGAAGAATAAAACCCGAAAAAATCCCGTTCCGGAACTTGCTATTAAATTTCAGATTCTTACTCAAGTCATTGACTACCAAAAACGATACCGCATTCCGGACAGCTATTTATCTCAATTTGCAAACATTCCGATTCAAACCATTCACAGCTATCTGGACATGGGACAAGAGCTGACGGATCTCGTTCCCAAAGATCTTTTGGTTTATTTTAAATTACTGCTTGCCGTTACGATCTACTCAAGCAATTCGGCGCGGCCGCTTAAACATTTGCAAGCGTCATCAGATGCGTAATCAATTCCTGATGCGCGGCCGGAGACAACGTCAGAATCATCAAAAAAGACAACAAAGCGTGTCCCGTTGAAAATAATGTCAGCATGCGGGCAATCCACGGAAACACTTTTTTACCGGTTGTCTTTTCATAACGCACGGATGAACGGTAAACACCGACTGCCTGCCACAAAGAAACACCGAACGAAATCAGATAATAATTCATTAAATACCGTTCCAATCCGGTTGTATGCCCGGATCGAATCCAAAAAAGCAAAAAATAAGCAAATGCAAAGCTCAATATAAAATTAAGCGCCACATAATTCACCCAAAAACTTTTCCGCAGCGAATAAGCGCCCTGCCAATGCTTGACAATGAAATTCATTCCCGCGCCTCTTGTATGTTTTCTTTAACCAAGTCTTCGGAAAATAAATAGACCACATCAAAAAAACGCGGCAGGTTCAATTCAGCCTGTAAATCCATCTTATCAACCAATTGATACGTTTTTTCCTTCGGAGCATAAACAATCAAGTCTTCGTCCACTTCCCCTAAAACCAAAAAATTCTGGCGCCGTTTTCGCGCTAAATAATCCATGTTGACTTCTAACAGGCTCGGAAATGTATAGCCTAAATTATCCCGCTTGTGCGAATGAACACCGTAAAATTGCATCCCATTCCACAACATCCCGTCCGTTAGATTTAAAAATTGAACATAATCCATCGGCAACGTCGGCAATTTATGACGCCCGAGCGTTAAACGCAACAACCGAATATCGTCTTCTTTGGCCGGCTGAAACATCACGGCTCCGACACGATAGATTTTACTTAAAAGGCGTTTCAACAACATCATTTTTTACCGTCCCGGCATACTTTTTTGCGCCAGCGTTTTGAAAGCATTTTCCGAAAAACCGGCATAAACGCTTCGGTCATGTTTCCCTTTGCCGCCCGATCCCGTATACATTGTCAACGGAATATACACTTTGCCGGTCGGCACCGGAATATATAATTTTAACGGCCGCATATTGACATCCATGCCTTCCATCTGCATGTCCATGAACCGATGAATATCTTCATGAAACGGGCGATCTTGAATCAAAACCATATTGGAAAAATCGGCCTGTCCCGTATAATCAAACGGAATTTTTAAATGGACATTAAAATTTTCGGGCATAATTCCTTTTTTAAAATAAAAAATACTGTCTTCATCAATGCCCGCCGCCCGCAAATCATTGACATAGTTGTAAGACAAATACCGCAAAAAGTCCCGTTTCACGCGCTTATATTGTTTACGGCGATTGACTTTTTCCAACAACGTCAAAGGATACGCCGTTGCTTCAACCAAATCCATGCCCGGAAAGTTCATTTGTTGAAATTTCATTTCCCAATACGCCAAATCGTGCAACATTTGGTCCGTTACACGAACAGAAGACCGTTTCGGCGACATCGGAAAAAGCGTTTCAACCATCTAGCTCTCCAATTCTTCCAACTCTTCATTCAAGGAATTGGCCAACATATCCAAATCCGTGTTTTCCCGTTGCGCCACAATCCAGTACGGCACAAACGGAGACGCCGGCAATGAACATTTCTTTTTCATCGCTTTATCCAAATACCATCTGGGCGAATCCGCCAAAATCGGCCGGTTCAAGAACCCTTGCATGATGACATACTGCTTCATGGCATCCAAGCTCATCATTTCGGAGGCCCCGACAACGGACTGACTTTGTAAAGATGTTGAAACGTTTTGGCTCATTTTCGGATTGATGCCGAACACGCCCTCTTGAGACGACACGCTGGTTGTCTTAATCGTTTTGGTTCCGATCATTTTTTCAAACCGTTGCGCCGTTTGTTCGTTGTTTTGCGCCAAAATCACTTTGGCAGCGGTTGTCGTAATAATCGTTTCCAAATCGTCTTTCCCGTATTGACCGGAAATCTGACCCAAATCCTGCCCGATGAGCAAATAAGACACTTTTTGTCCCCGCCCGACGGCCGGTCCGTCTTTCACTGCCGACAATTTCGGCATTTGCGGGAATTCGTCCAGCACAAACATCACTGGGAAAGGCCCGGATTTCACGCCGTCCGATCCGACGAAATTCGGCGGATTGGCAATCAGGAAAGACGACATCAATTCAATAAAAATCCCCGTAATCACGGACAAAGCCCGCGCATCGACTTGGTTCACGGACAAATAGACGGAAATTGGTTTCATTTCACCGGTGACCGGATCGCGCATGCCGCGCAAATCTCTGAACGTAAAATCGGAAAACCGAGTCCGCGCCCGAACGGCCGAGTTTTTAAACACACCGATTCCGGTCAAAGCCGTTGATAAAATAGAGCCCCGCTCTTTATCCGGCGTACTGGCCAACTGGTTCATTTCCAACATAGCTCGCTGTGAATAATGGAAACGAGAACATTCCTGAACGGCAAAATCCAACACATCCCGCATCGGATCCGCCAACGCCGCCATTTGATCGCCTTCGTTGGCACGGCGCTTAATGTCAGCCGCAATTTTCATTTGCGTATCGTTCAACCAATCCAAAATCATGGCGATGCACGGTTCACACCCGTGCCAATAATCCGGCAGACCTTCCCATGTTCCGATCGGCGCATAATTATCATACGTCAACGTTCCGTCCTGAATTGCCTGCATCGCCGACCGCGCGCTTAAATCAGGCATTTCGGCATAATATGTCATCAAGACTTTCGCATCTTCCTCATCAAAAGAACCATCCATCAAACGCGCCGTAAAGTAGTCGTTGGCGCGCGCCCGTTCGCACTTGGAAGAAATAAAATGCAGGAACCCGGACATCGCATTCCGCCCTGTTTTGGACCAGTGCGGGTCAGCCCCGCCTTTCGGTTCTTCCACAATCACGGCCACCATGGAGTCGATATACATATCCCGAGCCGGCCCCGGCGGCGGCAAACAACTTGCCGATAACGGGTTCCAGGACGGATAATAAATCCCTTTGGCCGGATCATCTTCTTCCCCCCAGTTAATCACGAAAACAGGCCCTTGCGTTGCACGATAGCCGGATGTTTTAAAACACAATTCCGGTTTCGGGTCGTTCACAATGATGCTCATGCCGGGAGATTCCAAAATCGTCGGAATCACAACGCCCACCGTTTTACCGGTTCCGGGAGGTGCAACCACCAAAGCAGACAAGGTTTCCGGCATCTTTAAAAGCTTTCCTTTAAAGCGCCCCAACACCATCACAAACCCGTCAAACAGCTTCATTTTTTTGACGTCTGCATACGTTGCCAAACGCCCGCCGCCGAAAGTCTTTAACATGAAATCATACGGATTCAATACCCACGCAATGCAGAAAATCAACCCCCATGTCAAGAACGGCGACAATGCAATCAATCCGCCCAACAACCCCGAACCGCGCAGCATCAGCCGGAACCATTTCGTATATTGATACCACATTAAGGAAGGCTTTTTAACCGCCGAAACCAAATAACTCCATACTTCGGAAATCGATTGACGACTCAACCCGTTTTCCCAAATATGCCAAAACGGTACGATCAGGTATAACATCACCAATCCGACAATCGCACCGATGAAGAACCACACAATTAAATGAGAGATTGCCTTATCTCTGTCTGCATATTCACCCGGACGTTGTAAAACCATTTTTTTCCCCTATTTCGTGCCCAAAGCTTGACGAATATTGTCAACCGACGTTTCTTCCGGCGCTTCATTGTCCGCCGGGAAAGCCGCTTCAAACAACGGCAGCTCATCCGGCTGACCCGAATTTGTCCGGCAAACCGTTACCTTTAATTCGGCCCACGTTGCCATCATGTCTTCCGCATTAATGATTGTTCCTTTATCTTTAACCAAAATGCTTTGCCCCGTCATCCGAATGCCGGCGGTCTTTAACAAACTCAAAACATGCTCTTGCTTTTGTAACAACAGCGTCACCGGCGAAACGCGATGAGAGCTTTCGGAATACCACAACGGATCTTCATTGTTAAACCGTTCTTCATCAGCCAACCATTCGCCTTCTTCCGAATCCTTTTGAACAAAGTAAATTTTGTCTTTGGCAATCGCCATCCAATCAATTTGCAAATCACCGACAATCACGTCCGTCAAAACACGACACCCGGCGTCTTGCATAATTTTAGGCAGATCTTCCACAACCGGCTCTTTCTTTTCTTCCATCAGATCTAGCGGCATTAATGTATCGTCTGCCTCACCGGCAAACGGCGCATCCATATGGAAGTCCAAGTCATCCGACAATTCCCGATGCGAAAAATGCGTATTTTCTTTTGCAGGCATGCTTTGACCGGCCGACGCCTCGTCCATTAACAGGTTGTCCGGCATTTTCTGCGCCGGCACCGTAAACGTATTCGACAACGGTTTCGGACGCACTTCTTTGTAAGAGCGTTTTTTACGTACGCGCACTTTGCGGCCGGCACTTTGCACAGCCTTTGTCTTGCGGCCGTAAATCTGATTCCAAAACAATCGTTCGTACATCCGCCCGTACGGAATTGTCATCAACACGCAGTATCCGATAATCCAAACCGGAACAGCCAAAAACAACGTTAGAATAAATGTCCAGTAATAAGTCCCTTGAATAATCCAGCCATCATACCACCATTGTTGAATAATGTAACGCCAATGCCATCCGTAAAACATGTCAAAGCCCCAATTCGTCTTTAAAAACCAATTGAGGCAATAAAAATAAACCAGTGTCCAGATAACAAAAATAAAGGTATTTCGTTCAAGTAATTTTAATGTCATGGTGGTGCCTTTTCTTTTTTTGATATATCATACAGAAAAAATCAGACACTTTCCAGCATAAAATACGCTTTTCATCATTTTTTTGGTAATTTTCAATATATTTTTGTCAAAGAAACAGGTTTTTTCGGAAAAAGAAAGAGGAGTTTAAAGCTCCTCTTTCATAAAAAACCTATTGTGTCCGAACCACGTTCAAAACCTGTTCGACACGAAAGCTGGGCGCCGCATCAACGGCCGGTTTAATGTTCACTTCATATTTAGCCAAAGACCGACGATAGTATGTCAGCACAAACAAACGCGTCGCCGATGATAACCCGGAATTGCCTTTTGACGAATCAATCAAAGAACACAACTTATATAAAGAAATATTTTCCCGTTTACAGATGTCTGACAAAGCCAACCACGTTTCTTTATCCAAACGCATGCTGGTTCTGCGGCCGTTCACAACAACATTCTTACACAATAACATTGTTTTTTCCCCTTTTATCCATTATAGTTAAAACACATCGACTCTTATAAGACGAATCGAACAACACACGTATTATAAGAATAATATTTTGTTCAATCAACCATTAACTTGTATTTTTTACAAAAAAGTTGAATTTCATTTAAATGAATACACGTAAAGATAACATAAGTCATTCAAAACAAAGGATTTGCGATCATCCGGGCTGTCGGGAAGAAGGAACGTTCCGTGCGCCGAAAGATCGAACGCTGCGTTCTTATTACTGGTTTTGTCTGAAACATGTGCAGGAATATAATAAAAATTGGAACTATTATGCCGGGCTGTCGGCGGATGAAATCGAACGGGAAATCCGCGAAGATTTGGTCGGACACCGCCCGACGTGGAAAGTCAATCACCTGCATTCCAAACGATTCAAGGATCCGTTTAATTTATTTGAAGACATTCTGCCCCAAAAACCGGAAACAGGTCGGACAAAAGAAAAAAAGACGCCTTTTTTGGCAACGCTTGATCACATCAACGCGATTAAAACGTTAAAGTTAACACCGCCGGTCACATTGGCTTCCGTCAAAAAAAGCTATAAAGCTTTGGCGAAAAAACATCATCCGGACATGAACGGCGGGGATAAACAATCCGAAGAAATTTTTAAAGAAATCACCAAAGCATACCACTTGCTTTGCCAAGCATTTAAAGACTAAACGCAGCCGGTATCGCAGGTTCCGCCGGTGCCGTTAATGGTACATCCGTCTCCGCACAAAGAACCGTTTTTCCAACATGAATACGTTGATCCGTTCGGATAACAAACGGTTCCTTGCGTCTGGTCATAACACCCGTAAAACTGATAAGATGCTTTTTGCAAAACCAAATCGCCGCAATCTTGCGCTTTACAAACACCGACCGAACAATTGCCCTGTGCATCGCATCCGGTGCCGCATGGATTCAGGCCGATTTGGCAAACGCCGCCCGAACACGTTAAGTCGCCCAAATCCTGACAAGTCATTAATGTCTCTCCGGCAACCGGTTCCTGGCCGTTCGGACAAACACACATGCCGGCAGCGCAATCGGTTCCGTCTATTTCACATCCTTGCCCGCAAACGGCATTATGATAAGTACATTCGCCGGTATCGTATCGGCATTCCACACCGTTCGCATATTGACAATATTTGTTTCCCCAATTTTTAACAACCAACGTTCCGCCGGTCGGACATTCAAAATCCGTCAAACATTCGGGACATCCGTCGGCATAGTAAGATGTGCACGCCTGATCAGCCCCGCACCGCTGTGTATTTCCCTGGAAACACCGATACCAGGAAGTCACTTTGGTACAAGACACATCCGTCGCCGGATTATAGCATCCGTAATAATACGGCGTTTTTATCCACGTCAGACCTAAATCCGTACATTCTTTTTCTTTACATATGCCAATTTCACATCCGGTTCCATCCAATTGGCATTTTCGTGTCGCGCAAAAATTACTCCCTGTCCGCGGATACAAAGAACATTCGATACCGATGGGCATGCTGCCGGATGTCATGTAACAATAAATCCCATCCGCATTTAAACATCCAACATAACGATCTTCCTCCAAGTACGTCGTCCCGGCCGGGCAGAAGTCAACACAAGAAGTTGTCCCATCATCATTTGTTTGTTCGATTTGGCCTTCCGAACAAGCCGTAAAGCATGTATTATACGCGCAGTTTTGACCGTCCCATGTTTGACAGTTCACGGCACAAATGGTTCCGTCTTTGGCAATGGAAAAGCCATATCCTGCAACCGTCGACACACGCGCTTTGGAACAGAGCTGACAATAATATCGAATCCGGCCGCATTTGTTTTTTGATGTCGATAGGTGATGTTGCCGATTGTTTCATCGAATCCGAGCAAAGTATATTCCTGACCGGGAAGTGTTTGTCGCACGACCGGATTACCGACGGAAGCAACGGCGCGCAAATCGACTTGACGGTAAATCGAATTAGCCCGATTTTTCGCCGCAGCAAATGTATAAGCGGCCACAGCCCCCGCAACCAACACACCAACAATCGCCAGCACACCCAGCATTTCAATCATACTTTTTCCTGAAATCGCGGTGATAGCGTCGGGCGTCCTCCTCCGTCCAAAAGGCACGTATGAAGAATACGCTTTCCTTTTGTC
>CALXTZ010000023.1 GCA_944391545.1 uncultured Alphaproteobacteria bacterium | reverse complement strand
GATTTTGAAATAATCAAAAATTATTCCAAAACTTAAAAACAAAAGAAGAGAAAGATAGCCTTTCTCTTCTTTTTTGTTTTAAGTAAAGAGATTGATTAAAACAATAAAAAAGGATTTTTTTCGTTATATGAAGGAAGAGGCCGGTGGCCTCTTTTTTTTATGGTTCGACCGTAACGCTACCTGCGTAAGCGGGTAGATGAAGACAATCCATCCCCGCCGTAAGGCTTGGGAAGCTTTAAGAGTGCCGAACGAAGCTCGGAAAGGTTAAGACCACTTGCGTTAGTGAGCGGAAGTTCATTGGCTTTTGCCGAGGGAGTGCCTTTTATTTATGCGATTTGGGTGTCCTCGTTTTTTATAAAGAAAAGCCTTGACTCTGGGGGGGGGGGTATGCTATAATAGAAAAAGAGAAGAACTTCTCTTGATGTGAATAGAAATGGATGAAACGAACCGGAAGAAAGGAGAATAGAAATGGATATAATGTCGACGATCAGGCATGCTTTATTGGGATACTCTGACGATGAAATAGAAAAATTAGCAACAAAAAAATTATTACATTTGGATTGGAAAACAGTTTCGTTGGATCAAGTTAAAGATTTGATAAGACTTGGTGCTGATGTAAATGCGGGAGATGACTATGGTGACACAGCATTAATGAAGGCGTGTAAGAATAGAAATACAGATATTGCAAAGATGCTGATTGAACAGGGTGCTGATGTGGATGCAAGTGATAACTCGGGTGGCACGGCATTGATGTATGCAAGTCTGCATGGACAAACAGATGTTGCAAAGATGCTGATTGAAAAGGGGGCAGATATTAATGCGAAAAACACAAATGGTAACACAGCATTGATGTATGCAAGTCCGTATGGACAAACAGATGTTGCAAAGATGCTGATTGAACGGGGTGCTGATGTGGATGCAAGTGATGACTTTGGTGACACAGCATTAATGAAGGCGTGTGAGAATGGAAATACAGATATTGCAAAGATGCTGATTGAACAGGGTGCTGATGTGAAAGCCAAGAATAAAGAAGGTAAAACGTCGTTACAGTGGGCGAGAGCTAATGGCCATACAGATGTAGAACGGCTTCTCGAAGAAGCAGAGAAATTATGTCAACAAGAGGAGAATGAAGAAAGGAAGCCGAGATCTCCTGGTTTGCATCATACGTTAGCTCACGGGGAACAACAGGGGCTAAATGCGTCTTTGACGGAAGAATATACACGTGGAAATGATATATCCATCAGTATAACGAACCGAACGCTTCGAAACGGGCGATAGCAGATAAAAAACGTAAAGGGCCGAGGAAACGGCCCTTTATTTTTGAAGATGCAGAGAGGGCTTGTTTTGGTCAAAGAGGGTTCGCTTGACTGATTAAAAAGCAAACTGTTATGAGATGATAGGTCTAGAGAATTTTTTAAAGAATGACTCAAGCACAACGCATTTTATTAAAAAATCTTTAAAATAAAGCTTGACAAGAAAGCAAAAAGAGGGCATACTTACCCCACTTTCCAAGCCGGCGAAGGTGCTAAAGACCTTCCTACCGTCTTGTTCTTAAGGGTTCCGGCCGATGGGCAGAGTTTCCAATCAGAGTCGGGGCAAGGTGCTTTTAGCTGCTCGAAATGGTTGCTAAAAGGTTTTTTTATTATTAGAAAAATGGATGTTTGGACATCGTTTCGAGTAGAAGAAAAATAAGGTTAAAAAAATGGATAGTCAAAATATCAGAATTCGCTTAAAAGCTTTTGACCACCGGTTGCTGGATCAGTCAACTCGTGAAATTGTCAATACGGCGAAAAGAACCGGTGCGGAAGTGAAGGGACCTATTCCTTTGCCGACTCGTATCGAAAAGTTTACAGTGAACCGTTCCCCGCATGTTGATAAAAAGTCTCGGGAACAGTTTGAAATCCGTACTCATAAAAGAGTGCTTGATATTGTTGATCCGACCCCTCAAACGGTTGATGCTTTGATGAAGCTTGACTTGTCCGCGGGTGTGGATGTTGAGATTAAGTTATAAGGAAAAAGTCATGCGTACAGGTATTATTGCTCAAAAAGTTGGCATGACACGCTTATTTACGGATGAAGGCGTTCACGTTCCAGTGACTGTCTTAAAAGTGAATAATTGTGAAGTTGTCGGTGTTCGGACCTTGGAAAAGGACGGATACGTTGCGGTACAGTTGGGAGCTGGAAAGGCTAAAGAAAAAAACGTTTCCAAAGCACAACGCGTACAATTTGCAAAGGCAAATGTCGAACCGAAAAAAACTGTTGTTGAATTCCGCGTCAGCGATGACTGCGTTGTTCCGGTCGGCAGTGAATTAAGTGTTAACCATTTCGTCAAAGGCCAATACGTTGACGTAACAGGAACATCTTTGGGTAAGGGTTATGCCGGTGTTATGAAAAAATATAACTTCGGTGGTGACTGTGCATCCCACGGTGTTTCTTTAACGCATCGTTCCGGTGGTTCTACCGGTCAATGCCAAGACCCGGGTCGTGTTTTCAAAAACAAAAAGATGCCGGGACACATGGGTGCCGAACAAGTAACGGTTCAAAACCTGTTGGTTGTTGATTTGGATGAAGCCCGCGGTCTGATTATGGTTAAGGGTGCTGTTCCCGGATATGAAGGGAATGTCGTTTATGTAAAAGATGCTGTGAAGCGTGCGATGCCGAAAGAGGCACCGATTCCTGCCGGTTTGAAAACCAAAGCTGAAGCCCCTGCGGCTCAAGAAGCTCCGGTTGAAGCACCTGCAGAAGCAACGACAGCTGAAGAAGTAAAGGAATAACGGCGATGAAGTACGACGTTATCAATTTGGAGAACAAAAAAGTCGATAGCATCGAATTAACGGATGCCATTTTTGGTGCTGAAGTCAGACCCGACATTTTGTCTCGTGTTGTGAACTGGCAATTGGCAAAACGCCGCGCCGGAACGCACAGTGTTAAAAATTTAAGTACCATTTCCGGTACAACAAAGAAACCTTTCAGACAAAAAGGTTCCGGTCGTGCACGTCAAGGGACATTGCGGGCTCCCGAATTCCGCCATGGTGCGGTTGCTTTCGGGCCGGTCGTTCGTGATCATGCACATGATTTAAACAAGAAAATCCGTAAGTTAGGGTTAAAATGCGCTTTGTCTTTAAAGGCAAAAGATGCAAAACTCTTCATTTTGGATGATGCCAAGGTATCCAGCCCGAAAACAAAAGAATTGAAAAATGCTTTTGATAAATTGGGGTGGTCTTCCGCGTTGATTTTAAGCGGCGCAGAAGTAGATAAAAACTTCGCTTTGGCTTCTGGCAATATTGTCGGCATTGATGTTCTTCCTCAAGTGGGCGCCAATGTCTATGACATTCTTCGTCGTGACACGCTTGTTTTGACGAAAGATGCCGTTGCTTATTTGGAGGCTCTGTTAAAATAATGAAGAAAACGACAGTAAAAAAAGAACAAGTCGCTGTTACGGAACAAATGTATGAAACATTGCGCCGTCCCGTGATTACGGAAAAAGCGATGAAGGTGTCCGAACAAGGCCAAGTCACATTTTTTGTGCCTATGGATGCAACAAAGCCTGAAATTAAAAAGGCTGTTGAAGGTTTGTTCGGTGTGAAAGTAAAGGCTGTGAATACTTTGTGCGTCGGCGGAAAAACAAAAATGTTCCGCGGTGCAAAGGGTCAAAGAAGTGATATGAAAAAAGCAATCATTTCTTTGGAAGACGGTCAAAATATTGATGTGACGACAGGAATTTAAGAAGATGGCTTTGAAAACATACAGTCCGGTAACTCCTTCGACAAGACATCTCATTGCGATTGATCGCTCTGATTTGTACAAAGGTGCACCGGTAAAGGCTTTGACTAAAGGGCTGAAAAGCTCCGGCGGTCGGAATAATCACGGACATATCACCAGCCGTCATCGGGGCGGCGGTCATAAACAATCTTATCGTTTGATTGATTTCAAACGCAACAAGATGGATATGACGGCAACCGTTGAACGTTTAGAATATGATCCGAACAGAACGGCATTTATTGCGTTGGTAAAATATGAAGACGGTGAACTCGCCTACATTATTGCGCCGCAACGTTTGAAAGCGGGAGACATTGTCGTTTCCGGAAACAAAGTGGATATCAAACCGGGAAATACGATGCCGCTTGAAAACATGCCGGTCGGTACAATTGTGCACAACATTGAATTGAAACCGGGTAAGGGCGGTCAATTGGCTCGTTCTGCCGGATGCTATGCACAGCTCATCGGTAAAGACGGGGCTTATGCTCAATTGCGGTTGAACTCCGGCGAATTGCGTTTAGTCTTGGGTAAATGCCGCGCGTCCATCGGTGCTGTTTCCAATGCCGACATGCAGAACACAACGATTGCGAAAGCAGGTCGTGCGCGTTGGCTCGGCATTCGTCCACAAACACGTGGTATTGCCATGAACCCGGTTGACCACCCGCACGGCGGTCGTGGGAACGGCGGACGTGCTCCGGCGACACCCTGGGGGAAATGTACACGTGGTGCGAAGACACGTAACAATAAGAGAACTGATAAATTGATTATGCGTTCTCGTCATTTGAGCAAAAAGAAATAGGAGAGACTAAATGGCTCGTTCAATATGGAAAGGACCGTTTGTAGATGGATATTTGTTGACGAAAGCCGACAAAGTCCGTGAAGCCGGTCGTCATGAAGTGATTAAAACTTGGTCTCGTCGTTCCACCATTTTGCCGCAATTTGTGGGCTTGACTTTTGGCGTTTATAATGGTAAAAAGTTCATCCCTGTTTTGGTAACTGAAAACATGATTGGCCACAAGTTGGGCGAATTTGCCCCGACGCGGACATTCAATGGTCATACAGCTGCCGATAAAAAAGCAGAAAAGAAATAAGGTGAATGACGATGGTTGAAAAGAAAGAAGTAAAAGCGGTAAAAGCGAAAGCTCGTACAATTCGTACAAGCCCGCGTAAGCTGAACTTGGTCGCAGAATCCATTCGCGGATTGGCTGTCGGCCGGGCTTTGTCGGAATTGAGTTTTTCCAACCGCCGTGTGGCAGGAGATGTGAAAAAAGTTCTGATGTCTGCAATTGCAAACGCAGAAAACAATCACAACCTGGATGTTGATCGTCTGTATGTGGCTGAAGCCTATGTGGGCAAAGCAATGGTGATGAAACGGTTCAGACCGATGGCTAAAGGTCGGGCTGGCAAGATTTTAAAACCATTTTCAAATTTGACGATTGTTGTGCGTGAGCATGATCAGCATGAGGAGAAAGTCTAATGGGTCAAAAAGTTAACCCGAATGGTCTGCGTTTAGGCATTAACAGAACTTGGGATTCACGTTGGTTCGCCAGCAAAAAAGATTATGCCAAGTTATTGCACGAAGACTTAAAAATCCGTGAATATATCATGGATAAATTGGCAGGAGCCGGTATCAGCCGCGTCGTCATTGAACGGCCTGCTCAAAAAGCAAGAGTAACGATTTACTCTGCGCGTCCGGGGGTCGTGATTGGGAAGAAAGGTCAGGATATTGATACACTTCGCAACCAATTGCAAAAAATCACCGGCAGCGAAGTCAATTTGAACATTGTTGAAGTTCGTAAACCTGAAATTGATGCGACTTTGGTCGCCGAAGGTATCGCACAACAATTGGAAAAACGGGTGTCTTTCCGTCGTGCGATGAAACGCGCCGTTCAAACGGCTTTGCGTTTGGGCGCCGAAGGGATTCGTATCAACTGCGGCGGCCGTTTAGGCGGTGCTGAAATTGCTCGGGTTGAATGGTATCGTGAAGGCCGCGTGCCTTTGCACACCTTGCGGGCTGATGTGGATTATGGTACAGCGACAGCGCACACAGCTTATGGCTGCTGCGGGATCAAAGTCTGGATTTTCAAAGGTGAAATCATGGCGCATGATCCGATGGCTCAAGAAAAGCGCGCTGAACAGAAGTAAGAAGGGAAAATGAGATGTTAGTTCCTAAAAGAACAAAGTTTCGCAAAGCCTTTAAGGGCCGTATTCATGGCTTGACAAAAGGCGCTGCGACCCTCGATTTTGGCTCCTATGGTTTAAAAGCGTTGGAACCGGAACGTGTAACCGCACGTCAAATTGAAGCAGCACGTCGTGCTATTTCTCGTGCAATGAAGCGTCAAGGTAAAATGTGGATTCGGATTTTCCCGGATGTCCCTGTTTCCAAAAAACCGCCTGAAGTCCGTCAAGGAAAAGGGAAAGGTTCTGTTGAATACTGGGTTTGCCGTGTGAAACCGGGCCGCGTCATGTTTGAAATTGACGGCGTTTCTGAAGAAACAGCGCGTGAAGCGTTTGCTTTGGCTGCTGCAAAGCTGCCGATTAAAACGAAATTCATTATGCGCTCTGCCAGTGAAGAGGTTTAATCATGGTTAAAGTAAAAGATTTACGGACAAAGACAGATGAAGAATTGAATCAAATGATTCAAGACCTCAGAAAAGAGTCTTTAAATTTGCGTTTTTCTCAAGCAACGGGACAGTTGGCTAACACAAATCGCCGCCGTCAGGTGCGCCGGGAAATCGCGACAATTAAAACGCTTCAAACGGAGCGTTTAGAAAAGAAAGGGAAATAAAACATGCCTAGACGTATTTTACAAGGTGTTGTTGTGAGTGACAAAATGGATAAGACTGTCGTTGTACAGGTCGAACGTCGAGTCATGCACCCGATCTATAAAAAATACATCAAACGCAGTAAAAAATATGCTGCGCACGATGAAGCGAATGCGCACAAAATCGGTGATGTTGTGCAAATTCAAGAGTGCCGTCCTATTTCCAAGCGCAAAACTTGGGAAGTGGTAACCCCGGCAAAACAATAATCAAAAGGGAAGGAAAACCTAAATGATTCAAGTACAATCCAACCTAGACGTTGCGGACAATTCCGGCGCACGCCGTGTCCAATGCATTAAGGTGTTAGGTGGCTCGAAGCGTAAGGTTGCCGGTGTGGGCGACGTGATCGTCGTTTCCATTAAAGAGGCAATACCACGTGGTCGTGTCAAAAAGGGTGACGTTCATCGTGCCGTGATTGTTCGGACGAAGAAAGAAATCCGCCGTGCAGATGGGTCTGCCATCCGCTTTGATACCAATGCCGCTGTTTTGATTAACAAAGATGGCGAGCCGATCGGAACCCGTATTTTCGGACCGGTAACTCGTGAACTCAGAGCGAAAAACTATATGAAGATTATTTCGCTGGCTCCGGAGGTATTATAATGGCTATGAAAATTAAAAAAGGTGATAAAGTCATTGTTATCACAGGTAAAGACAAAGGGAAAACCGGCGAAGTGACCAAAGCCATGCCGAAAGAAAACAAAGTTATTGTTTCCGGCGTTAACATGGTGAAACGTCATCAAAAACCGACACAGGAAAACGCGGGCGGTATCGTTTCCAAAGAAGCGCCGATCCATGTTTCCAATGTGGCGATTGTTGACCCGAAATCCGGTAAAGCATCTCGGATTGGCACAAAGATTTTAGACAATGGTCGTAAAGTCCGCGTTGCTAAAAAATCTGGCGAAGTCATCGGTTAAGGAGTAATAAGATGTCTCGATTAAAAGATTTATATGAAAATCAAATCCGTGAAGCTTTGAAAAAAGAATTCGGATACAAAAATGAGATGGAAATTCCGCGCTTGGAAAAAATCGTCCTGAATATGGGCGTTGGTGAAGCGACGGAAGACCGGAAAGCTTTGGACGGTGCTGTGAAGGATTTGACAGCAATTGCCGGTCAAAAGCCTGTTTTAACAAGAGCGAAAAAGTCTGTTGCGACTTTCAAATTGCGGGAAGGCATGCCGATCGGCTGCAAAGTCACTCTTCGCAAGGAAAAGATGTATGAATTCTTGGATCGCTTGATCACAACGGCAATGCCGCGTATTCGCGACTTCCGCGGGATCTCCGGTAAATGCTTCGATGGCAAAGGCAACTTTGCAATGGGGCTGAAAGAACAAATCGTCTTTTTGGAAATCAACTATGACGAAGTCGATAAAATCCGCGGATTGGACATCGTCATTTGTACTTCGGCTAAAACGGATAAAGAAGCTAAAGCTTTGTTGTCCGCGTTTAATATGCCGTTTGCAAAGTAAGGAGTGAAGAATGGCAAAAACTAGTTCTATCGAACGCAACAAAAAACGCGAAAGAATGGCGAAACAATACAAAAATCGCCGTGAAGCGTTGAAAGCGATTATTAAAGATACGAATTCGACACCGGAAGATCGGTTCGAAGCCGTTTTGAAATTAGCAGCTCTTCCTCGGAATTCGGCGCCGAGCCGTATTCACAATCGTTGTGAATTGACCGGTCGTGCCAGAGGGAATTATCGTAAATTTAAACTGAGCCGTATCAAACTGCGGGAACTCGCCAATGAAGGTGAAATTCCGGGTATGGTTAAGTCCAGTTGGTAAAGGAGAAATAGAATATGTCTATGACAGATCCTTTAGGAGATATGCTGACCCGTATTCGTAACGGTCAACAAGCTCAAAAGAGCCACGTTGTGGCACCGGCTTCGAACTTGCGCGAAAGCGTTTTGGAAGTGTTGAAGCGTGAAGGGTACATCAGAGGGTTTGAACGCGTGACTGTTCGCCCGGGTATTGAAGAATTCAAAATTGAATTGAAATACCATGAAGGTCGTCCGGTTATCAATGAAATCCAACGGGTTTCCGCACCGGGTCGCCGTGTGTACTCAAAGGTTAAAGATTTGCCGAAATTCTATAACGGATTAGGTATCTTTGTTTTGTCGACACCGCAAGGCGTCATGTCTGACCACGAAGCTCGTCAAGCCAATGTCGGCGGCGAAGTTTTGTGCAAAGTCTTTTAATGGGAGGAAGAAAACATGTCTCGTGTTGGTAAATATCCTGTTAAGCTGCCGCAAGGTGTTACGGTTACGATTGCTGACGGAAAAGCCACCGTCAAAGGAAAATTGGGCGAATTGTCTTGTGACTTGTCTGATTTGGTAAAAGTGACCGTTCAAGAGGGTGAAGTTGTTGTTGAACCCGTTTCCAAGACTAAAGAAGGTCGGATGATTTGGGGAACAACCCGCGCAAACTTGAACAATATGGTCAAAGGCGTAACGGAAGGTTTTGTTCGCAAGTTGGAACTCATCGGTGTGGGTTATAAGGCTCAAGCCGTTGCCAATGGCGTGAAGTTGTCTTTAGGTTACAGCCATGATATTGATTATGTTGCGCCCAAAGGTGTGAAAATTGCTTGTCCAAGCCAAACGGAAATTGAAATTTCCGGCATTGACAAGAGAGAAGTTGGTGCTGCTGCTTCCGAAATTCGGGCATTCCGTTCTCCGGAACCGTACAAGGGCAAAGGCGTCAAGTACGTAGAAGAAACCATCTTGCGCAAAGAAGGCAAGAAGAAGTAAGGATAAAAAATATGTCTGATATTAAATTTGAACGTCGCAAAGCTCGTACACGGTACGCTTTAAGACAAAAAGCATCGGATAGAGTTCGTTTATCCGTCTATCGTTCCGAAAGAAACATCTATGCGCAAATCATTGATGACAAAGCGGGCAAAACGATTGTTTCCGCGTCTTCCAAAGATGCAGAAATGAAAGAAAAAGGGTCCACGGTAGCTGGAGCGGCGTTGGTTGGCAAAATGATTGCCGAACGCGCTTTGAAAGCCGGTGTGACTGAAGTTGTGTTTGATCGTGGCGGATACATTTACCATGGCCGTGTGAAGGCTTTGGCAGATGCAGCTCGCGAAAACGGTCTGAAATTCTAGGGGTAGTAAAATGGCTCATACAGAAAATACAGAACGGACGGAACGTCCGGAACGCCGTCGGAAAGACAAAAACGAAGCCGGTGAAACAAGAGTCGAAAAAGTTCAGGATGAATTTGTCGACAAGTTAGTTCACGTCAATCGTGTTGCCAAAACGGTTAAAGGCGGTCGTCGTATGGCTTTTGCCGCTCTGGTTGTTGTCGGTGATGAAAAAGGTCGCGTCGGCTTTGGTACGGGGAAAGCGCGGGAAGTTCCTGAAGCAATCCGTAAAGCAACGGATGCTGCGAAACATAACATGATTCGTGTGCCGTTGCGGGAAGGCCGGACATTGCACCATGATGTCATCGGGCATTATGGGGCTGGTAAGGTGATTTTACGGGCGGCTCCTGCCGGTACGGGAATCATCGCGGGTGGTCCGATGCGTGCTGTTTTTGAAACAATGGGTATCCAAGATATCGTTGCAAAATCAACAGGTTCCGCTAATCCGCATAACATGATCAGAGCAACTTTCTGTGCGTTGGAAAGCGTCAATTCTCCGCGAATTGTTGCAGCAAAACGCGGCAAGAAGGTAGGCGATATTGTTTCTCGTCGCGACGGCGCAGATAAAGAAGCTGTTGCTGACAAAGAAGTAAAGGAATAGACCGATGAAATTGAATCAAATTCGTGATAATGACGGTGCACGTAAAAACCGGACGCGTGTGGCACGTGGTATCGGCTCCGGAAAGGGTCGGACAGCCGGTCGCGGCGTCAAAGGTCAAACCTCTCGTTCAGGTGTTGCGATTAACGGTTTTGAAGGCGGTCAAATGCCGATTTACCGTCGTTTACCGAAACGCGGGTTTAACAATATTTTCCGGTTGGACTTTGTCGAAGTCAATTTAAACCGTATTCAAACAGCGATTGATGCCGGTTCATTGGATGCCGGTCAGGAAATCAATGCCGTTTCTTTGATGGAAGCGGGCGTGATTCGCCGTGCCAAAGACGGTATTCGCGTGTTGGGAAACGGCGAATTGAAAGCCAAAGTAACCATTCGGGCTGTTGGTGCGACGGCTTCTGCCAAAGCGGCGATTGAAAAAGTCGGCGGTGAGCTCATCATCGATACGACTCGCCCGGGTTCTGAAAAAGCTGAAGAAGCGGCAGAACCGAAAGCAGAAAAGAAAGCTGCCAAAAAAACAGCAAAAAAAGAAACAAAATAAGTGATAAGGGGGTAAACAAATGGCGTCTTTAAAAGGAAAATCGACGGAATCTGCATTCGGAGCTTTCTCCAAAGCCGGAGATTTGCAAAAGAGGATTTTGTTTACCCTCATCGCTTTGGTTGTGTTTCGTTTCGGAACGTTTGTTCCGCTGCCGGGTATTAATCCGGATGTTTTAAAAGAAATTTTTACACCGTCTGCTGCGGGCGGTTTTTTGGGAATGTTGGATACGTTTGCCGGCGGCGCTTTGTCCCGGATGACCTTGTTGGCATTGAACATTATGCCTTACATTTCCGCTTCCATTATTATTCAATTGGGCGCAGCTATCGTGCCGTCCCTGATTGCGCTTAAGAAAGAAGGCGAATCGGGACATCGCAAAATGAACCAATATACGCGGTATTTAACCGTTCTTATTACAGTTTTACAAGGCTATGGTCTGGCGGTTGCGATTGAACATATGACCAGCGCTTCCGGGGCTTCGGCCGTTATTATGTCGTCTCCGTGGTTGTTCAGATTGACAACGGTTGTTTCGTTGCTCGGCGGGACGATGTTTGTTGTGTGGTTAGGAGAACAAATCACGGCGCGGGGTGTCGGTAACGGAACGTCCCTGATTATTACGGCCGGGATTATTGCCGAAATTCCAAGCGCTTTTGCACGGACTTTTGAACTCAGCCGCGTCGGAACTTTGTCTCCGATGATCGTGGCCGGCGTGTTGGTGATGATTGTGGCGTTGATTTATATTGTTGTGTTTATTGAACGCGCTCAACGTCGAATTGTTATTCAATATCCGAAACGGCAACAAGGGATGCGTATCAGCACGGGAGCCAATTCTTATTTCCCGTTGAAAATTAACCCGACCGGCGTGATGCCGCCGATCTTTGCGTCTGCCTTATTAATGCTGGTTATTTCCGGAATTCAGTTCTTTGCGAATAAGAACATGGCGTGGGCCGAATCGGCTCAAGCTTGGATGAGCCGGGGCAGTATCGGATACATGGTTATTTACGGGGCTTTGATTGCTTTCTTTACGTTCTTTTATACAGGGATTGTGTTTAACCCGACGGAAACGGCAGATAATTTGAAAAAACACGGTGGTTTTATTGCCGGTATTCGTCCGGGGAAAAGTACGGCCGAATATTTAGATTATGTCGTGACACGGTTAACGGTTTTCGGTGCTGCGTACTTAACGACATTGTGCGTTATTCCGGAAGTTTTGATTTCTGAAATGTCTATTCCGTTTTTCTTGGGCGGGACGACGTTGTTGATCGTTGTGACCGTGATTATGGATACAATGATGCAGATTCAATCGCATTTGGTCGCGTATCAATATGAAGGCTTGATTCGCAAAGCCCAGCTGAAGGGACGCCTCTAATGACAATCAAACACGAAAATATTGTTTTGATGGGGCCTCCGGGCGGCGGTAAAGGAACTCAAGCGCGGCTTTTGCATGATCGGTTGCATATTCCGCACTTGTCGACCGGGGAAATGCTGCGTGAAGAAGCCCGTTCGGGTTCCGAGCTCGGTCAAAAAATTAAAGAATTAATTGATAAAGGGAATTTTGTTCCCGATGAAATGAGCATTTCGTTAATTTCTCAAAAATTAGACAGTGAAGAATGCTCGAAAGGATTTATTCTGGACGGATTTCCACGGACAGTGCCGCAGGCAATGGCCTTGGATAAAATGATGAAAGATCGCGATTTAAAGTTAGATGTCGTGATTGAGATTCAGGTGCCAGATGAATATGTCATTGAGCGCATCGTCGGCCGTTATATGTGTGCGACTTGCGGCACGATGTATCATGACAAGTTTAAGCAACCCAAAGTACCCGGCAGGTGTGACGTGTGCGGCGGGACGAAGTTCGTACGGCGCGAAGACGACAATTATGAAACGGTTGTTTCCCGGTTGCGTAAGTACCGTGCGGTAACGGCTCCGGTGCTTCCTTACTACGAAGAAAGGGGCTTATTGGTCTGTGTCGATGGAACGGGATCTATCGAGACGGTGTGTGAAAAGATAAAAAAAGTAATAGGGCATTAAATAATTAATACTTGACAAAGACAAAAAAGAGTTTATAATCCCGCATCTCGGTTCTTTGTAATTTAATTATGAAGTGTTCATTTAAAAATTAGTGGAGAGTACCTTGGCACGTATTGCAGGTGTAAATATTCCGACAGCAAAAAGAGTCGTCATCGGTTTGACGTACATTTATGGTATTGGTCGGAAACAAGCAGAAGAAATTTGCCGTAAAACAGGCATTTCTGAAGATACACGCGTTTCGGCGTTATCAGATGATGAAGTATTAAAAATCCGTGAATTGATTGATAAAGAATATCACGTAGAAGGGGATCTTCGCCGTGAAGTTGCTTTGAACATCAAACGGTTAATGGATTTAGGGTGTTATAGAGGATTGCGTCACCGGAAAGGTTTGCCGGTTCACGGGCAACGGACACATACCAATGCTCGGACACGTAAGGGTAAGGCAGTTCCTATTGCCGGTAAGAAAAAAGTGACGAAATAGTCTTCGAGTGAAGGATTAATCTATGGCTAAAACAGAAAAAACAGTACGGACAAGAAACCGTGACAGAAAGAATATCATCTCTGGGGTTGCCCATGTGAATTCGACATTTAACAACACAATGATTACGATTACGGATGCGCAAGGAAATACGATTTCTTGGTGCTCTGCCGGTATGAAAGGCTTTAAGGGGTCCAGAAAGTCGACTCCGTATGCGGCTCAAGTAACGGCGGAAGATGCAGGTCGTAAAGCGCAAGAACACGGCATGAAAAACTTGGAAGTTTTGGTTTGCGGGCCGGGTTCGGGTCGTGAGTCGGCTTTGCGGGCTTTTCAGGCTTTGGGGTTTGTGATTTCCTCCATTAAAGATGTGACTTCCGTTCCTCATAATGGTGTGCGTCCGCCTAAACGTCGTCGGATTTAATAAAGTGTGGCCTTTGGGCCGAATGTGGGCGGTTGTGCCCGTTCCTTATAAATGATAGGAGCCTTATTGTGATACAAAAAAATTGGCAAGAACTGATAAAGCCCTCGACTTTGTCCGTAGAACATATTGTTCCGGGTTTTAAATCAACGATCGTTGTGGAACCTTTGGAAAGAGGGTTTGGGACAACACTGGGAAATGCGTTGCGGCGGATTTTGCTGTCTTCTTTGCAGGGCGGTGCCGTTACCAGCATTAAAATTGACGGTGTTTTGCATGAATTTTCATCGATCCCCGGTGTTCGTGAAGATGTGACGGATATCGTTTTAAACATCAAAATGCTCGCGATTAAAGTGGAGTCGGAAGGACCTCACCGCATGGTATTGAATGCGACGGGACCGGGTGTCGTAACGGCCGGCCAAATCGAAACAAACCAAGCGGTTGAAATCTTGAACAAAGATTTGGTTATCTGTACGCTGGATGCCGGGGCTTCTATTAAAATCGAAATGACGGTCAACACAGGCAAAGGATATGTGCCGGCTGTTCAAAACCGTCCGGAAGACTGCCCGATCGGGTTGTTGCCGATTGACAGTATTTTCAGCCCGGTTAAAACGGTTGTTTACAAAGTAACCAATGCGCGTGTCGGTCAACAAACGGACTATGATAAATTGTCTTTGACGGTTGAAACAAACGGGGTTGTGTCTCCGGAAGATGCCGTTGCTTTGTCTGCCCGCATTTTGCAAGAACAATTAAAAACGTTCATTAACTTTGAAGATCCGGAAGAAACGCAGGAAGAAGAACAAAAAGTGGTTCTGCCGTTCCCGAAAGAATTGTTGCGGAAAGTCGAAGAATTGGAATTGTCCGTTCGTTCGGCCAACTGCCTCAAAAACGACAACATCGTTTACATCGGGGATTTGGTTCAACGTTCCGAATCCGACATGTTGCGGACTCCGAACTTCGGCCGCAAGTCTTTGAATGAAATCAAGGAAGTGTTGGAAAGCATGGGTTTGCATTTAGGTATGCAAGTTGAAGGATGGCCTCCCGAAAACATTGATGCCTTGGCAAAAGGGTTTGATGAACCCTTCTAGGAAATAAGAAGTCCCGGGGCGGTCCCGGGCAGGCTTCTTTCTCATCTTTGGTGGTCAGAAGCATGTAGTGATCAGCTTTGTGCGCAATGCTAGAAAGAAAGGAAATGTATTATGCGTCATGGAATGGCTAAAAGAAAATTAAACAAATCAATCGCTCATCGCAGAAGCATGTTTGCCAACATGTCTGTGTCTTTGATTAAACATGAACAAATTCGGACTACTCTCCCGAAAGCAAAAGAACTGCGTCCGATTATCGAAAAAATCATTACATCCGCCAGAACGAACGACTTGCACACACGTCGTCAGGTGCTTTCTTTCTTGCGCGATGAAGCGGCTGTCAAAAAATTGTTTGATACATTGGCACCGCGTTATATGGAACGCAAAGGCGGTTATACACGTGTTTTAAAAGCCGGTTTCCGTTTCGGAGATGCTGCACCGATGGCTATTATTGAATTGGTGGACAGAGATGTAACGGCCAAAGGAAAAGACTCCGGAGTCGTTGAAGTTGAAGCGACGGAAGAAGTCGAAACACCGGCTGAAGAAGTAAAAGAAGAAAAGAAAGTCAAAAAAGCGTCCAAGAAAAAAGCGGATAAAGCTGAAGCTGACGCACAATAATTATACTTTTAATTCGTTTGAAAAAAACGGGATGACAGCGTGTTGTCCCGTTTTTCTATCCAAGATTTTTAAGGAAATTTTCAATATGGGTGATGACATACGGTGGTTCCGGAAACAACTGGAAGAATTTGCGGATAAAGGCGGACAAG
>CALXTZ010000022.1 GCA_944391545.1 uncultured Alphaproteobacteria bacterium | reverse complement strand
TTACTCATGGAAGCCGGCGCCATTAATTCTTCGCCTTTTTTATCCAATAAAACGGCGCCGGTATCGTAATCCATCAGATAGGCGTGTGATGCAGATGTGGTAAAAGTTGATTGTGCCCAAACACTGGAAGTGACTGTATATAAAGCTAAAGTAAATAACGTTTTTTTCATCATTTTTCCTATTTCCCAATTTCTTGAACCAGGCGAGCTTCGCCGAAACCTCTTCTTTCCAACAAATCAATCGTTTCAACCGCCTTTTGAGGATCGTCATACGGTCCGAGCCGCACTCGGAATAAAACCGTATCCGGCGTTGTTTTTTCCAAAATTTGAACTTGACCGAAAGGCGTTAATTCGGATTGCAGATTTTGCGCATTTTCCAATTTTGAAAAGGCACCAACTTGAACATAATATCCGGCCGAAGCGGTTCCGAAAACGGGTTTGTTGACGGGTACGGTCGTTTCCCCGACCGGAGCGGCCGTTACCGGTTTGACCGGCTCTAAATCCGACACATTCGAGCTGGCAATCGTCTCGGGCATCGGATTAGCCAACGGAATCGGCGACGAAACGTCATTCGGTTCGGTTGTTTCCTGTAAATCGCTTAAAGGCGGCAACGGAGGCCCGCCGACAACTTTTCCGCCGTTTTTCAAAATTTGTTTTTTAAGTTCCTTGCTTTCCTCGGCCATGATTTCAACGCGGACTTTGGCCGTTCCTTTATCCTTAAAGTCCAATACTTCCGCCGCCGTTTTTGAAACATCGATGATGCGGTTGTTCACAAAGGGACCTCGATCGTTAATGCGAACAATAACCGATTTACCGTTTTCCAAATTCGTGACTTTCGCAATGGACGGTAGCGGCAATGTCCTGTGAGCCGCCGTCATCGCATGCATGTCGTACTTTTCGCCGTTGGCCGTCAGCCCGTTGTGAAAGTCCGGGCCATACCACGAGGCAATACCGACTTCCCGATAAGACATGTCTTCCTGCGGATAATACCAAATGTTGTTGACCTGATACGGCGTTCCGATTTTATAAATCCCGTTTGCATCCATTGAAACATAATTTTTTCCGGAAGATTTCAGCAAAACGCCGTTATCCGTACAACCGGCCAAACAACAAGATAAAACAAGCAAAGCAATCGGTAACTTTTTCATGATTATTTTCCTTCCGGGTCTTTTCATAAACACCTATGTTCGTTTTTACATCATTTTAATATTTTTTCAAGTAAATCTTTTGACAAATATCCGTCGACGGGCATTCGATTCTTTTTCTGATAAGCTTTAACGGCTTTTCGCGTTTGGCTGCCGTAAAGGCCGTCCGGGGCGCCTTCATAAAGGCCCATGTTCTTTAATTGATGCTGGATTTGTCGAATTTCTTCGGCCGAGATGGCCGTTTCATCCGGCAAGCTCGAAACATTGAAAGCCTGTTTACCGGCAATATGATCGGCTAAAATGCCGACGCTTAACGCATAAAAATCTGACCGATTCCACCGTTTAATGACATCAAAATTGGAATAAACCAAAAAAGCCGGTCCCGATTGTCCGGCCGGCATCATCAGACGCGCCGGAATGGTTTCTTCAAAAGGCGTTAAGTTTTCTTTTCCTTTTAAAAGAAATCCCTTTTCATACCATGCTTTCAAAGTCATTTTTTCGTCGATGAAAGGACTGATGTCCGCGTTGGGGAGAAGGACTTCCCTCCCCCAGCTGATTTGAGAATCCCAACCCAATTGAGACAAATAGTTGGCGGCCGAAGCTAACGCATCTTCAAAAGAATTGACCAAATCCCGCCGGCCGTCTTTGTCTTCGTCAACGGCATATTGCCAATAAGTTGTCGGCATAAATTGGAAATGTCCGAACGCACCGGCCCAGGATCCTTTCGGCGGTTCGATTTGATCTTCTTGAATGATTTTTAATAAAGCAATTAATTGTTGCGTAAAGAAAGCGGATCGACGATTATCATAAGACAACGTCGCAAGCGCATCCAGTGTATTGATACGCCCTTTAATGGCGCCGTAGTGTGTTTCAACGCCCCAGAAAGCCAATAGATAAGTAGCCGGCACACCGTACTTGCGTTCAATTTGAGCCAAAACAGTATTTTTTTCTTTAAACAAATCGCGTCCTTTTTGAATGCGGTCGGCAGACACGGCTCGTTTCATGTAAGCGGAAAACGAAGATTTAAATTCCGGTTGTTTGCGATCAAGGACAATGACTCGCTCCAAGTGCTGTAAACCCGGGACATATTGCCGGACGATTTGAGGCGACACATTTTGTTCCAACGCATAGGCTGCAAAGTTTTGTTTCCATGCGTTAAATGCGGCATCGGCTTTTGCCGCGAACGGCACCGCCAAGAGCAAGAAAAGTCCGCTTAAAAATTTAAATTGCATCCAAAACCTCATTTGTTTTTCCTGTTATCATAGAGAATCTTTTTTTATTTTTCTACTTGATTTTTTTCTTTCTTTATATTAAAAGGGTTTTCACATGCTTTGGACAGGTGGCTTAAGCGGTTTAATGCGGCGGTGTTGCCTATCGAAGAGAAGCGGAGATGAACGAGGGCTTCAGCCCGAGGACAAAACCGTTTTTGGACGGCAGTCCAAAAGACAACGGGTTTCAAGACCCTCACTTCTTGAAATTCGGTCAATAAGTTAAGTGTGGACAGGTGGCTTAAGCGGTTTAATGCGGCGGTGTTGCCTATCGGAGAGAAGCGGAGATGAACGAGGGCTTTTAAGCCCGAGGACAAAACCGTTTTTGGACGGCAGTCCAAAAGACAACGGGTTTCAAGACCCTCACTTCTTGAAATTCGGTCAATGAGTTAAGTGTGGATGGGTGGCAGAGTGGTTTAATGCGGCGGTCTTGAAAACCGTTGAGGGGCGACCCTCCGGGAGTTCGAATCTCTCCCCATCCGCCAAAAAAAACGGCCTATGTGGGCCGTTTTGTTTTTAGAAAATAAAGCGTAAAAATTTTTAAGGGGAGAGATCGAACGACCGGAGACGGCGTCAGCCGTACGGGAGTTTGCTCGCGAAGCGGACGTCCCACCGGGACGGTTCCGAATGAAATGAGGAATGCATTTATGCACAATCTCTCCCCATCCGCCCTCTTCTCCTTTTTGCAGAAAAAAATCATTTACCCTTGATCAGAATTGAAAACACGTGTATTTTTTTAGCGGAGACGTATTATGACCAAGCTTGTTTTTATCGGCGGCCCGATGGGGGTCGGCAAATCAACCGTTACGCACCTGTTGTGTTCCGAGTGTGCGCAGTCTGTCATGCTGGACGGCGATTGGTGCTGGTTTCAAGGCGATAAAGAATGGGACTTTTCCGATAAAACCAAACAAATGGCTTTGAATAACATTGCGTATTTGTTGAATTCTTTTTTGCAAAACAAAGCTTTTGACACTGTTTTTTTCTGTTGGGTTTTGCATGAGGCTTCTCTTGAAGCAAGTCTTTTGAACCGGCTGACAAAACCTTTTGATTTTTACCATTTTTCGTTAATTTGTACGCCGGATGTTTTAAAAAAGCGGATTTTTAACCGCGCCGGGTTAACCGAAAACCAAAAAGAAGCGCAATGGAAACGCGCGCAAGAACGTCTTTCCGGATGCCGAGAATTAAAAACGATGCTTTTGGATACGTCTGACCTGACTGCCGTTGATGTCTGCCAAATGATAAAGGAGTGCATCCATGCCGATTAAAACAAATGTGATGCGCATGTTACAAACAGCCGGTGTGCCTTTTGATGTGTACATGTTTGACCCGAAAGATCAGGTTGATGCTGTTTCCGTCGCCGGGTTTATTCATGAACCCGTTGAACAGGTGTTTAAAACTTTGGTTACGCAAGCACCGACACAAACGCACAGCTTTGACCATTTTGTGTTTGTTATTCCGGCCGATGCCAGTCTGGATTTGAAAAAAGCCGCCAAAGCGGCCGGCGTTAAAAGTTTGGAAATGCTGCCGTTGAAACAGCTGTTGCCGCTGACCGGATATATTCACGGCGGGTGTTCTCCGATCGGAATGAAAAAGCCCTTTCCGACCTTTATCGAAGAAACGGCACAGCTTTTTGACACAATCTGTATCAGCGGCGGCAAAATCGGCGTCACGCTTAAAATAAATCCCGAGCGATTGGCCGCCTTTATCGAGGCGCCGTTTGTCCCTTTAACAAAGGACGAATCATGTTAATCGGGTGTCATCTGTCCATTGCCAGAGGCTTCGAAGCGGCCACACAAACGGCCGTTCAAATCAAAGCCAATACGTTTCAGTTCTTTACACGCAATCCTCGCGGCAGCCGGGCAAGAGCTTTGGACTTAAACGATATTCAAAAAATGCAGATCATCCGGGAAAAGAAAAAATTCGGGCCGTTGTTGGCACATGCGCCTTATACGTTAAATCCTTGTGCCTTGGATCCGAAAACACGCGAATTTGCCGCTTTGGTTTTTGCCGAAGATGCTGCTTTGATGCGCCATTTACCGAACTGCTTATACAACTTTCATCCGGGTTCGCATGTCGGACAAGGAATAAAGAGCGGACTGGCGCAAACGGCGGCCCTTTTAAATAAAGTTTTATCAGCCGATCAAACAACACCTTTTTTATTGGAAACAATGTCCAGAAAAGGAACTGAAATCGGATCGACATTTGAAGAATTGGCGGAAATTATTCATAAAACGCACCACAATCATCTGGTCGGTGTTTGTTTGGACACATGTCATGTTTTTGCAGCCGGATATGATATTGTCCATCGATTGGATGATGTTTTGGAACAATTTGACCGGACGATCGGTCTGGAGCGGTTAAAGGCCGTTCATTTGAATGACAGTCTGATGCCGATGGAGTCTCACAAAGACAGACACGCCTTAATCGGAAAAGGAACAATCGGACTGCCGGCTTTTGTCAAAATTTTACAGCATCCTGCTTTATGTGAATTGCCGTTTTTCTTGGAAACACCGACGGATGACGACGGCCACAAAAAAGAAATTGCTTTATTAAAAAAACAGCTTAATCAATCTGCATCTTTCCCGTCAGGGACTTGATTTTTCAGACAAATATGATACGATTCGCTTATTATTTTATGAAAAGAGGAAAACAATGACACAAAATAAATGGTATTTTTTATCTCAAGATCAGGCTTTATCCCATTTTCAAACCAATCCGAAAACCGGGTTGACATCCAAACAAGTGGATGATTATCGGGCACAGTACGGTTTAAATGAAATGACAATGAAGAAAGGGAAAAGTGCCCTGCTTCGGTTTTGGCTGCAAATTCACCAGCCGCTTATTTATGTCTTGTTGATCTCGGCCACAATTGCGCTTTATTTCGGTGAATACGTGGACGCATCCGTGATTTACGGCGTTGTGGTTGTGAATGCCGTCATGGGCTTTGTCCAAGAAGATAAAGCTTTAAAAGCATTGGACAGCCTTTCCAAAAGCATAACAGTTAAAACGCATGTTATTCGAGATAATGATGTGCTTGAAATTGATTCCAAAGAATTGGTGCCGGGTGATATTGTTATTCTTCGTTCGGGAGAAAAAGTGCCGGCTGATTTGCGTTTGTTGCAGGTGCATGACTTAAAAATTGATGAATCCGCTTTGACGGGAGAATCCGTACCGGTCGAAAAAGTCAGTGAAGAATTGCCGGACAATACGCTGCTCGCGGATCGGCGAAACATGGCGTTTGCGTCGACTTTGGTGACGTTTGGTCAGGCTAAAGCGGTCGTTGTTGAAACGGGAGATCATTCTCAAATCGGCCAGATTTCCAAAATGATTCATGAAGCCGCCGATTTAAAAACACCGTTGACCGAAAAAATCGAAAGCTTCAGCGGTAAACTTTTGTGGTTCATTGTGTTTTTATCCGTTTTGGCTTTTGCCGTCGGTTTCTATAAAGGATTGCCGTTTGTCGATACGTTTATGTCCGCGATTGCGATGGCGGTTGCGGCTATCCCGGAAGGACTGCCGGCCGCGTTAACCATTATTTTAGCCATCGGTGTCAGTCGGATGTCAAAACGTAAAGCGATTGTCCGCAAATTGCCGGCTGTTGAAACACTCGGCAGTACGTCTATCATTTGTTCCGATAAAACCGGAACATTAACGGAAAACAAAATGACGGTTCAAAAAATTGTTTGCGCGGGACAAGAATACAGCGTTTCCGGTAACGGTTATGCGATTAAAGGAGCCATTGAGCCTCAAGACGACAATCAAGCATTAACGGTTTGCCTGAAAACAGGGATTTTATGCAACGAAGCCCAGTTGAAATCATCCGGGCCTCAAGGCGATCCGACGGAAATTGCTTTGTTGGTGTCCGCCGAGAAAAAAGGTATAAAAGTCAAAGAATTAAGAGAAGAAATTAAATGTATGGATGAAATTCCGTTTGAGTCTGCTTATCAATATATGGCTGTCTTGGGATCCGATCAGACGCTTTATGTCAAAGGTGCAACCGAAGCGATTTTGCCCTATTGTACACACCAAATGGGGCCGGATGGCAAATTAACGGCTCTGGATAGCAAAAAGGTGTTAAAAACCATGGAAAAAATGGCGGCTCAAGGATTGCGGGTATTGGGTTTTGCCGTTAAGCCGAAAATGAAAACGGATAAATTAACGCACAAGGATGTGCAGAGTGATTTAATATTCGTCGGGCTTCAGGCGATGATTGATCCGCCGCGTCCGGAAGCCATAAAGGCGATTAAGGCCTGTCACAGCGCCGGTATTACGATTAAAATGATTACGGGCGACCATGTCGTGACGGCCAAAGCGATTGCGGCTCAAATGGATTTGCACGGCAAAGGGGAAAAAGTCGAGCCGACGGTCATGAACGGAGCCGAAATTGCCAAAACCAGTGATGAAGAATTAAAGAAAATCGCGCCCGCAATTGACGTATTTGCGCGGGTGACGCCGGAAGATAAACTGCGCCTGGTGAAAGCGCTTCAAAAAAACAAGAACATTGTGGCGATGACCGGAGACGGCGTCAATGATGCCCCTGCCCTGAAGCAAGCTAATATCGGGATTGCCATGGGGCAGAACGGAACGGATGTGGCTAAAGAAGCGGCTGACATCGTTTTGTTGGATGATAACTTTGCCACCATTGAATCGGCTGTGGAAGAAGGTCGGTGTGTCTTTGACAACCTGATTAAATTTATTATGTGGACGTTACCGATCAGTTTTGCCGAAGCCTTTATCGTGATGGTTGCCATTTTCTTCGGTTTGACCAGCCCGATTTCACCGGTTCAAATTTTGTGGATTAACATGGTAACGACCATTTTGTTGGGGGCAATGTTCTCGTTTGAACCGATTGAAGAAGGCATTATGTCCAGACCGCCTCGCAAACCGGACACGCCGATTGTGACAAAGCCTTTGTTAACACGAATGGTTTTGGTAACAACATTAATGACGGTTTTGTGCTTTATTGCTTTCGAAATCGTTGCAGATCAGCACTATAACGTCAAACTGGGTCGGACGTTGGTTGTGAATGCGATTGTTATGATGGGCATCTTTTTGATGTTTGCCTGCCGTTCTTGGGATAAGTCTATTTTTAAAACAGGCTTTAAAGGCAATCGTTGGATGGTGTTGGGTGCCGTGGGAATGATTCTTTTGCAATTATTGTTTACCTATACCGGGTTGATGCAAAAATTCTTCCAAACAGTTCCTTTGCCGCCGCAAGTTTGGTTATTGGCTATCGGATGCGGCGTTATCGTGACGGCGATGATTGAAGTCGAAAAGTGGATTGTTCGCCATTTTTTGAAACAGTCTTGACACGGTGCCCATAACGGCCTATCTCCTTTGAAAGGGAGAAAAAGCCATGATAGAATATGCTCTTTTTGCCGCAGGTTGTTTTTGGGGTGTTCAAGCGGCGTTTGATGTCGTTCCGGGCGTGTTGGAAACACAAGTCGGATATATCGGCGGAACGGTTGCTCATCCGACGTATGAACAGGTTTGTACCGATACGACCGGGCATGCGGAAGCCGTACAAATTAAGTATGACTCAACCATTGTTACGTATGATCATTTGTTGGACATCTTTTTTGACAACCATAATCCGACGACTTTAAATCAACAAGGACCGGATATCGGGACACAATACCGATCGGCTATTTTTTATTTGAATGACAGCCAGAAAAATCAAGCCTTGAATAAAATCAAGGAACTAGATAACAAACATATTTTCGGCCGCCCGATTGTAACGGAAGTCGTCCCGGCAACGGATTTTTATCCGGCGGAAGAATATCATCAAAAATATTTGGAAAAGAAAGGCAGGAAAAGCTGTTTCTCCTGCCTGTTTAAATAATTAATTCGCCGGATAACCGATGGCTTGCGTCACAAGAATGTTGACAGAATCAGAAAGGTTTAACCCCTTTTCCAAAGCATCCTGATCAAACGATCCGCGGACGACATTCGCAAGCCCGGCCGATGCGGCGTAAAGGCCGACATTTTGATAAGCTGATCCGACGTGCATGGCCGAATAAGTGTCTTTATCCAACAAACGCTTGTCAGCCGCATAAGCCAGTGTTATCGGCGCATCTTTATTTTGCCGCAAATCAGCATCCGTTATTTTGACAAGCGCATGATTCGGTGCATCATACAAAAAAGCACCGTTTGCCGATAAAACATAAACAGAAATGTTTTGGCGGTTTAATGCTGTCGGAATCGTCCGTTTGTTCCCGTCTTTATTGACTCCCGCGGCCGCCCACAAAATGTCGGCAAGCGTTGCTTCATCTATGGTTTGATCTGAAAAAGAACGTGTTGTTTTCCGTTCATTCAATGCCTGCATCAGCGGCATGCCGTTTGTTTTATGAGCTTCCGGCAGCGGTCCGGCCGTTTGAGCCAACGCACTGCCTGCGCACATGATAATTAAGCTTGTTAAAAGTAATTTTTTCATTTGGACCTCCTTCTTTGTTTTTAACGAAAAAGAAAACGTCTGTAAAGTCCTTTTACATACGGGATGATTATTTCTTTAAGCAAAAATTGAAAAGCTGTCTTTGATGCCTTATATCCTCCTTTAAAGGAGAGAAAATCATGTCAGGCAATAAGGGATACGGTTATCTTTTGGGGTTTGCAGCCATTTTTATGTGGAGCTTTAATGTCATTATTTCCAAATACATGGCTGATACGCTTTCACCGATTCAGATCTCTTTCGGCCGATGGATTGTGGCCAGCCTGTGCGTTTTACCTTTCACCTATAAAGCCATTTGGCAGGCCCGAAAAGCCCTTTTGCATCATTGGAAATTGGTGCTTTTGTTGTCTTTCGGAATAGCCTTTATGAACAACTTCGTTTACCAGGCCGGGCATACGACAACCGCGATTGACATGTCGCTTATTGCGACAACCGGTCCGATTTTTTTGGTCATTATTTCAAAAATTTTGTATAATATTCCAGTTTCTAAAAAACAAATCATCGGATTTGCTGTGGCGTTATTTGGTGTTTTGATTGTCATTTCCCATGGGTCTTTAACGCGTTTGTCCGGATTTCATTTCGTTATAGGGGATTTTTGGATGATTTTAAATGCATTAACATTTGGAACATATGGCGCCTTGCAACACAATCGCCCCAAAGAAATATCTCCTTTTACGCTTTTAAGCGCGACCACCTTGATCGGAACAATTTTGTTGGTTCCTTTTTTTATCGGCGCAACCATAGAACAGCCGATTACGCATTTTTCTTGGGAAGAAGTCGGCATTTTTATTTATTTGGGTATCTTTAATTCCGTTTTGGCGTATTTGTGGTGGAACCTGGCATTGGATAAACTCGGGAACTTAAAAACCAGCCTGATGTATTACACGATTCCGATTTTCAGCACGATAGAAGCTTATTTCCTGCTGAATGAACAGATTTATGAATCCCAAATTTGGGGCGGTCTTTTGGTTTTAGGCGGCATTTTTTACGCCAGCTATCGCAACCGCAAAGACCCCGACATCGAGCGCGCTTAAACCCATTTTCGGGATTTTTCGATCAACCGATTGTATATCGGCAACATGTGTGGTTCTTTTGCAACAGCAGGAACATCTTCCAATAAGACCCACTTAACGTCAGAATTTTCACTGGGCGCAATAGACAAAGTGTCTCTTTCATCCGCTTCCAACAGATAAGTCACATTGTAATGAGTGTGAGACGCAACAAATGCGCCGCGTTTTATATGCGGTGCGACAAACATGGCGCACACGTCAAAAAAATCGGTTAATAACGGCTTTACATGCGAAACGCCGCTTTCTTCTTTCGCTTCTTTTATGGCGACGTGCAATAAGTCCGTGTCTCCGTCGGCATGACCGCCCAGCCATGCATAATTTTGAAAAATGTTATGATACGCCATTAAAACGTGCGTGTGATCCCTGTTCAGCACCCATGCCGAAGAACTGACATGCCCGACGCAATTGTCACGTGTCCAAACGTTTTCTTTAAAAGCGTCTATAAATTGAATGAACGCATGGATGTCTTTTTCTTCCCGCTCATCATAAGCCGAGAAACGGAGCAATTGATCTTTCAGACTGTTCATGGTTGATCCTGTTTGAAAATCAACTCTTGGTTTGTTTTGGTTTTCAAAATGAGTCGGCGATCTTTCAGTTCAAAAGAAACAACGTCATTCATTTCTTTCAGATACGCTTGTTCGGCTTCCATCGCTTTTTGAGGCCCGGCCATCATGGTTGAAGCTAACGGTGAAAACCGCAACTCCGTCCCGTTTTGCGTATAACTGCCGAAGTACCGGTTAACGCCTGATGAACCGTAAACGCGATTTTCCGTCGCATCAAATCCAAGCGTAATAGTCACATCCCGAGGCGATTCCTGATAAGTAAATTCTTTGCCTTTTAACGAGGTATCCGGTTTCCCGCAAGCCGTTGTCAACGCCATTATAAAAGCCAAAAGCAAGGTTAATTGTTTTTTCATGATTTCTCTCCTTTTTCGATAATTTAGTTCAGAAAAAAGGATTTGGCAAGTTTAATCGTGCTGCCAGCTGTCGTGCCCCAAACAAATGTACCGATGATAGTTTGTTATTTTCAACTTTTGGCAATCCGGTTGAAAGATGTTCCCGAGTGTTTCCCAATCAAACTGATGCGTTTGAGGATTTAAAGCCACGCCGCAAATATCACCGTTCGAGCGAATGACAATTCCGTCGTCGGAAAAATCATTTCCGCCCTTTTGGCTTTCCGGCAGGTTCAACCGCTGCCATGTATCGACCCAAGCCCCGTTAAAAGATGGTTTGCTTTGGTAAAAAGTAGCTTCGACGCCGACAGGTTCTTTGAAACTGTATCGTCTGATAATCGGAACGTGATAACGCCGCTTTTCGGGTATTTCAAAATAGGCGTTAATGCCTTCTTTAATCCGGCTTTTGTTTTTAACGGGATTCGCCTCACCCGGCAGATCAATAAACGAAAATTGAGCCGCCGTTCGTTCCATGACTTTACTTAAAGCCGTCAGGTTTGAACGCGTTAAAGGACCTTTTGTAATAAAACTCGGCGTGAACTGACCCTTTAAAGCAATAAAGTGAATGACATCCCCGCAATCGGCTCCGATAATCGGGTCTTGGTAAGAAATCGGATCCGAATCCGCGTACAAATAAGACGGGTAGGTTTGCCGATCAAACAAAAAATAAAGCTTTAGTAAAATCGGGTACGGCATATGGGAAACCGGAGCTTTGGCCCCGAACCCACAATGACAGCAGCCGTTAAAACATCCCGAAGACATCGAAATCGTCAAGTTGTTCTGAAGCCCGTTATTCAACAAAGAGCATGATTTTAAATATCTCAAAGATTGGAATAAGTCTAAATCCAACAAAAACTTGTTGGCAGCGTAAAAAGCTTCGTGCCCCGTGTTTAAAGGCACAAAATTCCCCTTTTGAACGGCTTCGAAACGGTGAAGCCAGCTGCGCCCTTTTAAAGAAAGCAACGAACGCGTTTGGGAAACAACTCTTTTATCCGACGAAAGCGGAACCGGGCATGTGTGGTACCCTTTTAAGACGCGAACGGCTTGATCCAGCCAATACCGGTGAATGCCTTGTTGCATTTTGTCGTCAGACAGAGAACTGTTCGCAAGTGCCTTTAAAGAACCCGGCATTTGTGCGTTTAAGTAAGACGGAATTTCTTTTGACCGCGATTTCCATTCTTTGAGAACGCCGGGGGAATAAATCCCGTAAAGAAGAAAATCGTACAACTGACTTTGCACAAGCGTCGGGTGATTGCGAAACTTGTACAAATGATAAATCGATTTTAAATTTTTTATTTGTATACTCATTTGTCTAACATCTTATCACAAAGAAAAACAAAAGTAAATAGAATCGGCTTGTTTTTTGAAAATAAAGACCTATTTTATCAAAAAGGAGATAAACTATGAAAAATATTTTAATCATTAACGGCCACGATTTATTCCCGTATAATGAAGGCCGCCTCAATATGACGCTGACAACGGTAATGCAAGAAACGTTAAGTTCAACTTTTACCGTTAAAACATCGATTTTACAAAACGGATGGGATGCAAAAGAGGAACAAGAAAAATTCCTGTGGGCCGACTGCGTCATTTTTCAAATGCCGGTTTATTGGTTCGGCGCCCCTGCTCTGTTAAAGCGGTATATGGAAGAAGTCTATGCATACGGCTTGTTTTATAAAGGTTCTCCCGATTACGGGCGCGGCGGTTTGCTGAAAGGGAAAAAGTACATGTTGTCCACCACGTGGAATTCTCCGGCCGATGCGTTTAAAGATGCCGGCGGCTTCTTTGACGGCCGTTCCGTCGATGATGTTTTGGTGGCAATGCATAAAACGCAACAGTTCATCGGCATGGAACCGTTGCCGAGCTATTCCTGCCATGATGTTGTGAAACATCCCGATATTCAAGCTTTCTCGGATGGTTTAAAGGCACATTTAAAACAGGTCTTTGCGTTATAAACAACACCGAGAGCACGTTTCTTTTCTTTCCAGTTGGATCGTGCTGTGGTCAATGTCAAATTCGTCCTTTAACACACGTTGAACGGCGGGAATCAAGTTCAAGTCACATCCGACGACATGACAATCAAAACCGACTTCGTGTTCATCAATATGCCACATGTGAATGTGATGCACGTCCTCAACACCTTGGATTTTCAACAGGCTTTGTTTGACGGCTTCCAAATCAATATCCGTCGGCGCTGCATCCATTAAAACGGCAACAATACCGGAGAAAGACAAAACAGCCTGTACAATCATGTAGCAGGCAATCATAACCGCAATGACTCCGTCGACAAAATTCCAGCCCAACAAAAGCACACACAAACCGGAAACAATGACACCGACGGAACCTAAAGCGTCCGCCAAATTATGCAAGAACAACATCTTCATGTTCGTATTGTGCCCGGCATCGTGATGAGACAATTTGGCCGTTGCGGTATCAATGATTAACGCCAAAACGGAAACACCGATAATCAGGCCGCCGTCAATTTCTTCCGGACGAATGATTTTAAAAACACCTTCATACAACAAATATAATCCGGAAATAAACAACAAAATTAAATTAACAAAGCTGCCGATGGTTTCCGCGCGCTTAAATCCCCATGAAAAACGGCTTGTTGCTTTACGTGTCCCGATTTTATACGCGATAATCGCAACCAAAATCGAAAAAGCATCACTGGTGTTGTGCAACGCATCCCCGATTAAGGCAATACTGCCGCCGATGATGCCGGCCGTCAGTTCGACCAATGTCAAAAGCATATTAATTCCGAAAGCGATCGTTAAATACGCAATTGTTTTCGGGTTAACGTCATGTTTATGGGCGTGTGTCATTTTTCTTCCATTTTCTTCCTTTTTCTTTCAAAGCTAAAAGAAATCCCGTTTTTTGTCAAGCCGGATATAGACGAAAGTCTTATTTAAAAAATGAAAAAGGTCCCTATTTATTACCTAAAGGAGAGACACATGTATATCTTAAGACTATCCAACGATCGCGGGCAAACGTTGACGGATTGGCTCAACAGCCGGCATACTTTTTCTTTCGGTACTTATTTTGATCCGAATTTCAGGGGGTTCAGTGACTTACTGGTGATCAACGATGATATTGTTGCGCCGTCTCAAGGATTCGGGATGCATCCGCATGATAACATGGAAATTATCAGTATTGTCTTAAGCGGCATGTTGGAACATCGAGACAGTTTGGGAAACGATGGTGTTATCAAACCGGGAGAAATTCAAAAAATGTCAGCCGGTTTTGGAATAACACACAGCGAATATAATCCGTCAACGGTCGATCCGGTTCACTTTTTACAAATTTGGATTGTTCCGGAAGAAAAAAATTTACCGCCTTCTTACGAACAAAAGAAGTTCGGGCTTAACCAAACACATAATCAATTGTGTCTGGTGGCCGCCAACGAAGAAAATGAAGAAATCATTCGCATTCATCAGGATGTTCGGCTCTACCAAAGCATTTTAGACTGTTCCAGGTGTTTGTCTTACACGCTTGACAAATCCCGCGCTGTTTGGATACAAGTCGCACAAGGATCCGTCATGGTGAATGATAATTTATTGATGGCCGGCGACGGCCTCGGCATTTGGGACGAAGAACGGCAAATCACCATTCAAGGGGCGGATGATCGATCCCACTTTCTTTTGTTCGATTTATCCGGTAATTAATGCGCCCTGCTCGATTACCCGACATCAATATGGAAACACAGCTTGGCCAACAAGCCGATTAAAAATGAAATCAACGCGACGGATAAGCTGATGGAAGCCATTTCAATAAATCTCGGCATAAAGCGTTCCGATCGGACGGTTGCGATGTAATAGTTGAATAAAAAGATGGTTAAAATCGCAATTCCGATCATACAAGACAACGCCTGCAGATACATGTGTGCAGGCGCCAACAAATACGGTAAAACCAAAAAAACAACCGTCACCAGATAAGCAATCCCGGTATAGATGCTGGCCTTTAAGGCTTTCGGATTCCCGTCTGCACGCTCGGCCAAATAATTGGAAGCAGCCATTGACAACGTCGCTGCAATGCCCGTAATAATGCCGGCTAATGCAATTAAAGTCGTATTTGTCAAAACAAACGTCAATCCGGCAATCGTACCGGTTAATTCAACCAGAGCATCGTTTAACCCCAAAACCATCGCTCCGACATAGTTAAGCCGGTCTTCGTCCAGCATTTCGATTAAACGTCTTTCATGTTCTTTTTCCTGAACAATAATGTCGTTAACTTCCGGCACGTCTTTTTCCAACGTTTTAATTTCTTGAACACCCGTATATTCACCGTTTTCCAATACCTTAACGACAAAAGTGTAACCGAGAACATAAGTTAAAAACGTATACCAAATAAGCCGAATCCAACACGGCCGAACGGTTCGCTTTGTGTATTTTTGCCAGATTTGAGCATGGCGCGCTTCATCTTTTGATATTTTTTCCAAAAGAACCCGATTTTTTTGATCTTTTAACCGTTTGGCAAAATGAGCATAAACAACGGAAGCCGTCAATTCATCCCGCTGGAACCGAAGCATTAATTTTAAATTTTCATCGCGCATTTATCTCTCCTTTTGTTTCACAAGAACACCACTTTTAGGCGAGTTTGTCAAGACAATAAATTGTGCACAGTTTCATTATTTGAATAAAAGCCACTCTTTTCGTTATTCTCCGGCGACCCCGGAGAGCGTATTCGGCGTTATCTCACCCCTCCTTTCATTCGGAACCATCCTATCGGATGTCCGCTGCGCGAACAAACCCTTTGCCGGGGTTCGTCTCCTTGACTATGTCAAAAATAAAAGCCACCCGCTTCGGATGGCTTTTTATTCTTTGGCGACCCCAGAGGGAGTCGAACCCTCGTTACCGCCGTGAAAGGGCGATGTCCTAGGCCTCTAGACGATGGGGT
>CALXTZ010000021.1 GCA_944391545.1 uncultured Alphaproteobacteria bacterium | reverse complement strand
ACAGACGGCGTTGGTTGAAAACGGGTGTGGTGGTCGGCCTTTTTCTGGTGTCGGTTAAAGCCGGCTGGGTGTGGGCGCAGGCGATGGCTTCGTCCGTGAAAAAAGTGATTGTACCGCCCGGTGCCGGCTCGGCGGAAAAATTGGCGGATCGGTGTTTGAATTGCAACTTATGTGTGCAAAATTGCCCGATGGGAATCATCAAGAAAGCCGACGAAACCTATCCGGCCGTCCACATTGATTTTAACGGGCGGTACTGCCGGTTTGATTGTCATCGGTGTTCGGACGTTTGTCCGGCAGGGGCTTTGAAACGCATGACGCTGGCGCAAAAGCAAAAAACACAAATCGGATTGGCCGAAATCGATCCGCAAATTTGTGTCAAATGCGGGCGGTGTGTCAGCGTTTGTCCGCAAGAAGCCGTCAGCAGAAAGCGCCGGGCTTTTCCGGTCGTTGACGAACAAAAGTGTATCGGATGCGGTTTGTGTCAAAGTGTCTGCCCGGTGCAGGCCGTTCAAATCGCAGCCGTTCAAGAACAAACCATTCAAGGAGGTTAATATGAAAGTTTTACTGATTAACGGATCCCCGCATGTCAAAGGGTGTACTTATACGGCTTTGTCGGAAATCGCAGAACAATTGAAAAAGGAAGGCATTGAATCGGAAATTTATCACATCGGGATGGATGTCCGGCCGTGTATGGCTTGTCGTGCCTGTGCCAAGCTCGGGAAATGTGTTATCAATGATGCCGTGAACGCTTTTGTGGATAAAGCGGCGGATTTTGACGGATATATTTTAGGTTCGCCGGTCCATTATGCATCGGCATCCGGCGGAATGACGGCGTTTATGGATCGAGCGTTCTTTTCCGCGTTTTTGGCCGGGAAAGACATCTTCCGCTCCAAACCCGGTGCTGCTGTGGCCAGTGCGCGTCGTGCCGGAACGACAGCGACGTTAGACCAGCTGAATAAATATTTTCAAATCAACGAGATGCCGATTATTTCGGGACGGTATTGGAACATGGTGCACGGCAGTTCACCCGAAGAAGTGCGGCAAGATAAAGAAGGGATGCAAAATATGCGGATTTTGGCTAAAAACATGGCGTACTTTTTGAAATGTAAGGAAGCGGGTACCAAAGCCGGTATTTTGCCGCCGGAAAAGGAACAACCCGAATTTACGAATTTCATTCGGTAAAAAGAAAGGGAAAACTTTTCGTTATGGAAATGGGGAGGTATCTTTTGGGACTACCTTTCAGCCGTCGTGTCCTGTCGACCACCGAACTCCCGCGGGCTATCGCCCGTATCGGTCGTTCTCATCTCCCTGTTTTAAAAAATGAGGGGTATTTTCTGGCGGAGAGGGGGAGATTGTGCGTTTCACGCATCCCCTTCGGGGACCGTCCTTCGGACGTCGCGCTCTATCGGTCGCCGAACTCCCGCGGGCTATCGCCCGTACCGGTCGTTCTCATCTCCCTGTTTTAAAAAATGAGGGGTATTTTCTGGCGGAGAGGGGGAGATTCGAACTCCCGGTACCGACAAGCGGTACAACAGATTTCGAGTCTGCCGCATTCGACCACTCTGCCACCTCTCCATAAAATGCGTTGGTTCCGGGTTGTCTCACCTTTCACCAGAAATCTGTTGAAAAAGGCTTTCGCCTTTGAACAGATTAGAACTCAAAAGGGCGCCCCCTTTTTCGTTCACCTTCGGTAGACGAGTCTGCCGCATTCGACCACTCTGCCACCTCTCCATAAAATGCGTTGGTTCCGGGTTGTCTCACCTTTCACCAGAAATCTGTTGAAAAAGGCTTTCGCCTTTGAACAGATTAGAACTCAAAAGGGCGCCCCTTTTTCGTTCACCTTCGGTAGACGAGTCTGACCGTTACTCGATCCCTCTGCCTCCTCCGGCATCAACATATTCCGTCAGGTTAAAGGGTTGACGCCCTGTCGAGATGTTCCCCGGGCTTTGATGTCCCGCTGTAACCACATCTCGCTGAATGGCTTTAGCATACACTTTTTTCATATTTTATCAACAAAAAACTTAATTTTGTTTTTCATATGATAACAACAAGCCGCCGTCAGGTAAATGGACACACTTCATAAAAATCATATGCCCGTCCGTTGCAGGCAAGTTTAACGGCGTTTCTTTTTCTTCTTCGATTGCCGCCAAAATCTTTTCTTTCAACAAGGCCCATACATCATCGCTGGTGCTTAACGTCGTTTTTTGCGCTTCAATGACATCTAACAACAGCGGTTCATGCAACAGGCTTTCTTTCGGAGAAGAAAACAAATCCGCATAAGACGGGTTGAACAACTTTAATCGACCGTCGCCGTCAAAGACGATAATGCCTTCTTTCATATGGTTGATAATCGATTTTTGAATGGCCGTTTGTTCGTGGAAAGACCGCTCTAAACTAAACCGGTCGGTGACGTCTTCAAACGTCATGACAACACCGCCCAGCGGATAAGGGCTCATCGTTCGCTTTAAAATTTGTCCCGTCGGCAGGTGCATGATGGTTTCAATCGGTTGGGTCAGACTGGAAAACTGATTGATTTCCGCGTGCTTGTAAGCAATGAAGTTGGCTTCCTCGGGCAGCATCCTTTTTTCGCGCAGAATATCCAAAATCACGGAAAAAGCCGGCCCGTTTTCCAAAACATGTTCTTCCAATTTCCAAATTTCGCAAAAAGCCTGATTATAAAATTGCAAATAACCGTTCGCATTAAACAAAGCGATGCCGGCCGAAAGCGACGACAAAACCCGGTACTGGGCTTTTAAGTAATTTTGAAGCGTTTGATGCAATCGTTCTTCGCGTTGAATATCCTGCGCAAAGCCCATGGTCGCCCGCTCTTCTTTTGAGTCCGTTTCGTTTAAAGGAACTTCAAAAATTTCCAACATTTTCGGCTGACCGTCCACGATAAAAGCGCCTTTTTCCTGTTTCATTTCGCCGCTGTTTTTGGCAGCAACAGCCAACAGCTTGGCAGATGTTTTTTCAATCCCCTCGCAAACGGGTTCTTTGTTTTGATGTAAAACTTTTTCTTTATCGGTTTCGCCGACCCATTTTAAATAGGCTTGATTGCAATAAGCCAGCGTTAAATCAGGATTGCGCATCCAAAACGGGAACGGCAGATTGTCCAGAGCCTGCATCAAAAGTGTATCTCGGGTTTGCAACGCTTTCAGCCAGTTTTCATTTTCTTCCTGCTGTAAAAAAGCATCCGTTCGGTCTTGGAACCACAGAACGTCGGCAAATAAGACGCCGTCGACACTGCAAGCCCGCATGCCCGTGACCAATAGGCGCAGCGTGTTGTGTTCGTTTTGAACCCGAATATGAAACTCTTTGCCCGTTTTTTGCAATGTTTCAACGTGCCGGGTTAATTCTTTTTGAGACGGTTCGTCTAATTTATCCAAAACCGTTTGAAAAGAGGCGTCCAAGTTATAAATGCCCAACAGCACCGCAAGTCGTCTGGAACAAAATGCTTTGGCCGGATGAGCGGCATCGTAGAGAAAATAAAAATAACCGAACGGCGCCGAAGATAAAATTTCGCTGATTTTTTCATGATCGGCCTGTGTCTTGCGAGACCGGCGCATCAATGTTATAACCGTCAGAACAAGACCGCTGAAAACCAAGATTTCAAGCGCAATAAAAATGATTTGAAGCCATGTCCGTTCCATTTTACGCTCCGTTATAGGTAATACGGCGTAAAGACAACGCTTCACTGATATGCGCAACCGTTATTTTTTCTTCTCCCGCCAAATCGGCAATTGTCCGTGCTACACGCAAAATACGATGATACCCGCGGGCGGATAAATTCATTTGTTCGGCCGCTTTAATTAAACAAGTCTGTCCGGGGGCGTCCAACGCGGCAACGCTTTCCAGCAACGGCCCGTCCGCTTCGGCATTGCGGGAAATCGGCAAACCTTGATAACGCGTGCGTTGAATATCGACAGCTTTTAAAACACGCTTTGCTACCGTTTCGGACGTTTCTCCTTCCGGAAGTTGAGCCAGCTGGTAGGGCAAAACAGACGGCACATCGACATGTAAATCAATTCTGTCCAATAAAGGGCCGGATAACTTGGCTTGGTACTCGGCCGCGCACTTCGGTGCCCGTTGGCATTCGTGACCGGGAACGCCCAGATAACCGCATCGACACGGGTTCATCGCCGCAACAAGTTGAAACCGCGCCGGATATGTGACATGAACATTCGCTCGGGCAACGGTGACTTTGCCGGTTTCCAACGGTTGACGTAAAGCTTCCAATGTGGCGCGCTGAAATTCGGGCAACTCGTCTAAAAACAAGACACCGCGATGCGCCAAAGAAACTTCGCCGGGTTTAGCTTTTAATCCGCCGCCCGTCAAGGCCGGCATGGATGCGCTGTGATGCGGGTCTCGAAACGGTCGTTTGGTAATGAGTGACCCGTCTTTTAACAATCCGGCGACGGAATGAATCATGCTGACTTCCAAAATTTCTTCAGCCGTCATCGGCGGTAAAATGCCCGGCAATCGCGCGGCCAGCATTGATTTTCCGGAACCGGGCGGGCCGATCATCAATAAATTATGTCCGCCGGCGGCCGCAATTTCCAAGGCGCGTTTAGCCGTTTCCTGACCTTTGACATCTTTTAAGTCCAAATAAAGTCCTGCCGTTTCGGCCGTCTTTAATTCGGGCGGCGCAATAAAAGCAACACCTTTGAAATGATTAATCAAATCCAATAAAGACGGTGCGGCAATAATATCAGGGTTGTTTGACCAAAGGGCTTCCGAGCCTTGTACAGCCGGACAGATAAACCCGTTGTCATAACTATTAGCTGCTACGGCGCCGGGCAAAATACCGGAAACGGGCGCAATGCGCCCATCCAATCCCAACTCTCCCATAACCGTGTAGCGACATAATTCTTCAGCCGGCAAGACATTCATCGCGCACAAAAGCGCTAATGCGATTGGTAAATCAAAATAGGAACCTTCTTTAGTCACATCTGCCGGAGCCAGGTTAACGGTAATGCGACTACTGGGCAAAGCCAATCCGATGGCTTCCATCGCCGCGCGAACACGCTCTTTACTTTCGGCAACCGCTTTATCGGCCAAACCGACAATCGAAAAAGAAGGAAGCCCGCGTGCAATTTGAACTTCAACCGTTACCTTTATCGTATCAATGCCTCGAAAAGAAACGGTATTAATACGAGACAGCATGGATATTACCAGCGGGGAACGACGTTATTATCTCTCCATTGTCCGGCCGGATAGCTTGTTTCCAAGGTGCAGTCTTCTTCGGCAGTAAAGCGAGACAGGTTTTTGGCCCGTACATAACCTAACCGTTCATAAGAAGCCAAGCACACATCGTCCGTGACCGGGCAGCGAACCAAATCCCGTTGAACCGGGTGTTGCATGATAATGAACCCGTCGGCCGAAGGCGTAAATTCCTGTGGTTGAGAAGCATAAGCCGGGCGCACTTCCTGTGTCGTGGTTGTTTGGTATTGCGGTTGCGGCGTGACGACATTCGTTGAATAAGCCGTCGGTTCTTCCATAATAACGGTCGGTTGGTAAGTCGTCACGATTTCACGTCGTGATTGAGACCGAACAACCGGCGGATGCGGCCGGTTCATCATTTCTTCTTTGTAAGAAAGCGCTTTGGACTTTGTCACGAATTCGGCTTCTTTGTCCGCCAACATTTTTTCGCGTCTGTACAAATCGTCTTGAGCCGATAACAAAGCTTTTTCTTTTGCAAAAATTTCTTGTTCTTTTTGTTGAATTGACCAGTTGGATTGTTCATAAGCAGGCGGTTGCAATTCATAAGACGGTGCCGGTTGAGCAACATATCCGGCCGGCGGATTTTGATACGGATTTTGGTTGTATGAATTTTGATTATAAGGTGCGCACGCCCCCAAAGCCAAACACGTTAAAACTAAAAAACGTTTCATTATTTAACCCCTTGCTAGTTGAACGAATATCCCTACTATAATCACAAACAAGGAAAAAGAAAAGTACTTTTTACAAAAAAATTAAAAATTAATTTGATTTTTTTGAAACAATCACCATCGCCTCGCGCAAAATACGGTCGTCGCCGATTCGATAGCCTTTTTGCCACTCTTGCACGACGGTGCCGTCCGGAACGGAATCATCTTCGATTTGCTGGATGGCTTTTTGCGTATTGGGGTCAAACGGGCGGTTCAAACTTTCAATCGGATGAACGCCGTTTTGTTCCAATGCATGCGTTAACGATTTTTGAGTCATTTGCAGACCCAAAATCAAATTTTTCATAAATTCATTGTTTTTTAAATCGTCCGGAATGGGCGCATCCAAAGCTCTGGCCAGATTGTCGGCGACCGGTAAAACATCCAAAGCAAAATCACCGATGGCGACTTTGGAGCGTTGTTGAATTTCCATTTGACACCGTTTTTTGACATTTTCCATTTCGGCATACGTACGGACATATTTGTCTTTCATATCGGCCGCTTCTTTTTCCAACGCTTTGATTCGTTCCGAAACCGTGTTGTCGGGAGCAGGTTGTGCCGGCTTTTCCGGCTTGGGTTGCGGCGTGTTTTGGGACGCTTTTTTATCTTGTTTTTTATCTTGCGCTTGATTTTTGTGTGTCATCCGAGTATCCTCATCATAAAGTTTTCATCTGCATCTATATTTAGGATAGCTTTTGATTTTATGCAAGATTTTTAAGAAAGGATTTCAAAAAAGTGAGAATATCTGAACGCCGGCCCGATGAATTACGTCCCGTTTCTTTGGAAACGCATGTGAATGCTTATGCGGAAGGGTCTTGTTTGATTAAATGCGGGAATACGCATGTCTTGTGCACCGCGTCGTTGGAAGAAAAAGTCCCGAACTGGGTGAAAGGCACCGGATCGGGCTGGGTAACGGCCGAATACGGGATGCTGCCGCGGTCGACGTCCGTACGGATGGATCGGGAAGCCAAAAAAGGCCAAAGCGGTCGAACGCATGAAATTCAACGATTAATCGGCCGGTCTTTGCGCGCTGTGGTGGATTTAAAGGCGATGGGTGAAGTTTCCGTCAAAGTCGACTGTGACGTGTTGCAGGCTGACGGCGGAACGCGGACGGCTTCGGTGACGGGGGGCTTTGTGGCGCTTTATTTGGCGTTGAAGAAATTAGCGGATGAAAAAATCATTAAAAAGTTTCCGATAACGGACACGGTGTCGGCGATTTCTTGCGGAATTTGCAACGGTGAGGCGGTATTGGATTTGGATTACGAAGAAGATTCAACGGCCGGAACGGATTCCAATTTTGTCATCACCGGATCGGGCGGATTGGTTGAAATTCAAGGGACGGCGGAACATGCGCCGTTCAGTCCGGAAGAATTTTTAAAATTATTGGCGTTGGCTCAAAAAGGAACCCGTGAGTTGGCGTTGCTGCAAAAACAAGCTTTGGAGAAATAACATGCCGACAATGCAATTGGTATTTGCGTCCCGTAATCCGGGAAAGATTAAAGAAATTCAAGACCTGTTAAGACCGTTTGACGTTCAGGTTTTATCCGCGGGCGAGCTGGATGTACCGGCGGTTGAAGAGACGGGAGAAACCTTTGAAGAAAACGCTTTATTGAAAGCTGTTGCGGTTTCCAAAGCCAGCGGATTGCCGGCGATTGCGGATGATTCCGGATTGTGCGTTCATGCGCTTAAAGACGCACCCGGCGTGCATACGGCGCGCTTTGCCGAAAAGTGCGGCGGTTATTCGCAAGCTTTTGACGCTTTGTTGAAAGAGGTGGCGAACAAAGATGCGTCGGCACATTTTGCATGCGTGATTGCGTTTGCTTTTCCGAACGGAACAACGCAAACGTTCAGCGGCCGAGTTGACGGGACTTTAGTGCCGCCCGAAGGGATGGACGGTTTCGGATTTGACCCGATATTTATGCCGAACGGATATAACATGACATTTGCCCAAATGCCGGCAGACGAAAAAAATAAAATCAGCCACCGCGGTCAGGCTGTGGCTGCTTTTTTAGAAAAGTTCCAAGACTTTATAGAAAAGTAATTGCAAACGTTTGAACGGCTTCGCCGGTTTCTTCGCTCATGCCGCCGGCCGTGCAGGTGCCGAGTGTTTCCACGTTCGGCCAATCGCCGGATTCTGCCGCCAATTGCGTGCAGGCATCCGTTGGGATACCGTCAGCCATGATCGTAATGGTTGATGAGGTTGTTGTGAGGGTATATGTGCCGCCGAACGGGTTTGTATCCGGAATACCTACGCCATCTGCGATGAAACGGTCTTGAACGGTATCATACTTCCCCTTGTCCGGATAAGTGCGCATCCATGAATAAGTTTGAAAAATTTCATCGGCGAGGGTTTGAATTTCATCAGCCGTTTGTGTGGTGCGAAATTTTAAGATTGCTTGAGCATATCCGGCCAAAGCACCCACAGCAATTACGCCGATAATCGCCAAAACGCCCAACATTTCAACCATGCTGCGGCCTTGTTCGTTTGTGACATCTCTCATGTTCGTCTCCTTTTTTTCTTTATGTTACCGTTTTAGCGCTTTTAAAACAAGCTCTTTTTTATCGGGAAAATTCATTTCTATCCAGATGTGTTCGGCTTCTTTTTGTTTTTGTCCCAACAAAGGGCCGGCCGGAATGCCCGTTTGCATTAAGTCTGCCGCCGTAACGGGAAAAACGGGCGCCGTCAATCGGTTCAGTTCGCGCGCCATTGAACGGGAAAGGAGCTGCTTATGACGGGCTTGGCGAATATAAAAAGCTGTTACCACCGTTTGCGGCGATAAAAGATAAGCGGCCCGTCTGCGCAACCGATAGGTCGATAAATCCATGTGAAGCGCGCGATGAAGTGCCGTTAATTCTTTTTTCTGCGCATTGGATAAAGCCAGTTCCGGTATCTGTTCCGGCGTTTTGAGGCAAAGCAGCAATCGGGGCAGAACACCGAAAGAGCTGTTTTGTTTTTTTTCAAGCCGCATAAAATGAAATAAGTCTTTGAAATCCGTTGCGGGCGGAATTACATGTTGCAAAATGCCGTATCGGTTCATGAAATGCAAAATGTGCGGTGCATTCGGCAAGGCCAGAATTTGAAACAATTCGTCTCGTTTGCGCTCGGCAGATAATCGGTCTAATAAAAAGGCTGTTTTTTGACAGGCTTTTAATGCCGTCAGCGGCGGTTTTTTTTCGCCGAACCGTCCCCAAAAGCGAAAGAAGCGTAAAATCCGCAAAGCATCTTCCTGAATACGATCGACCGGCGCGCCGATAAAACGGATACGATGCTTTTTTAAATCCGTTAATCCGTGAAAAAAATCATAAACGGTTCCGTTTCGGTCCATGTAAAGCGCGTTGATGGTAAAGTCTCGGCGCAGAGCGTCTTGTTTCATGTCTTGCGTGAAAGAAACCTGCGCGTGGCGGCCGTCCGTTTCCGTATCTTTGCGAAATGTTGTCAGTTCAACGGAAGATCTGTTCGGCATTAAAATCGTGATTGTGCCGTGTTTCAGCCCCGTCGGGAGGATGCGGTATCCGGCTTTTGTCAATAAGTCAATGCTCTGTTCGGGACAAAGCGGCGTCGCCATGTCCCAATCTTTGATCGGCTGACCGTTTAAAAAATCGCGAACCGCGCCGCCGACCAAATACGCTTTATTGTTTAAAACGGATATCACGTCCAACAAAGCCGGCGTCAAAAGTGTTTCATTTTTCATCATGCGGGCAGTATACGCTGTTTTTTCAAAAAAGCCGAGTCGTTTTTCAAAGTTTCTCGTTTTAAGGAGTCTTTTTTGCATTTTGTCCTGTTTTTTGCGCGCGCCGGTTGTAAATTTTGTTCAAAACAATCAAAAAGGTGACAAAAGGTTAATTTTGTGTTAATAATAGAAAAATAAAGAATAACACCTGGTTTTTACTGTTAAAGGATATATCATGGTTGCTATTTTAAATTTATCTCCGACGTTTCAAATCGTTCAAGAAGAACGGCGCGTGTTTGAACTGGAAGTGGAAATGCGTGTCGAAGAATTGTGGCAGGCGGCGCTCTCAACGATGAGCAGCCGCCTTTTTAACGGCCCGATTTTTTGCGCAACCGATTACAATGAGCGTGAAATTCGGGGGTATTTTTCGGAATACCGGTATTTGATGGCTCAAATTATGGATCCGCGTTTAAAAATGGTTTTGAACATAAAGCCGGTATCACTTTTGGGGTTTTTGACCTGCCGCGACGGTGTTTTATTCGGTCGGCGTCAATCGTGGGTTGCCACGCGGCCGGGGCAGTGGGGCTTTTTGCCGTCCGGGCTGTTACGGCCCGACTTGTTTGCCAATCAGGGAAAAGTGGATTATGTCAAGGCGTTTTTGATTCATTTAAAAGAAGAACTTAATATGGAAGCGCATTTCTTAAGCGATTTATCCGTTCATTCTCTGGTCGTTGACAAAACGGTCGAAGGCGAAAATCTGTCGTTGGTAATGCGGGCTGATATTGCGTTGTCGTCTTTGGGCGTGAAAAAAGAACATTTGAACGCGCCGGATGATGAATATGACGAAGTGATTGCCGTGCCGCCGGAAGGATTAGATGCTTTTTTGGCGGACAAATCTAATCGGGATATGGGGATTGCCGGCGCGCTTTTGGCAAGAGAGTCGTATTTAAGCCTTGAATCTGACTGCGCTTAAGTGTATAACCTATCTATGATGATAACAACGACAGAAGATTTAAAAGCGCTGTGCAAGCGGCTTAAAAAGAAAAAATTCATAACGGTTGATACGGAATTTATTCGGGAGAAAACGTACCACGCGGTGCTGTGCCTGATTCAGGTGGCAAGCGATGAAGAAGCCTGCCTGATTGATCCGTTAAGCGAAGAATTGGAATTAACGCCGTTGCTTAAATTAATGAAAAACAAAAAGGTGTTGAAAGTTTTCCACGCGGCGCGGCAGGATATTGAAATTTTTTATGATTTGATGGGCTGTGTGCCGGTGCCGGTTTTTGATACGCAAATCGGGGCGATGGTCTGCGGGTTGGGCGACAGTGTCAGTTACCAAACGCTGGTATCCAAATTTTTAAAAATTACACTTGATAAAAGCAGCCGATTTACGGATTGGGCGCATCGACCTTTGTCCGAAAAACAAATGCAGTATGCTTTGTCGGATGTGACGCACTTGGTGCCGGTGTACGAAAAAATGAACGAAGCTTTGAAACAAAGCGGCCGAGACAAATGGGTTCATGAGGAAATGGCGCATTTGGTAGATCCGGCTTTGTACGACGTTGATCCGTATGAAACTTGGAAACGGATTAAGCGGCATTCCGACAATCCGCGTTTTTTGGCGATGTTGCGCGAATTAAGTGCTTGGCGGGAAAAAGAAGCCATTCAAATGGATAAACCGCGCAAGCATATTTTAAAAGATGAAGCCTTGTTGGAAATTGCGGCGACGGCGCCTCAAACAATGGAAGAGCTGGGTCAGTTGCGCAGTATGACGCCGGGTTTGATGAAAAATTTCGGTGCCGGTGTGTTGGAAGCTTTGCAAAAAGGGCGTGCATGCCCGGATAAAAAGTGTCCCGTGGCGGAAAAACAAAAAAATATCCCGGAAGGGCGCAAAAACGTCGTTGATATTTTACGGTTATTGTTGAATTTGTTGTCTGATCGGGAAAAGGTGGCGGCCAAAGTGATTGCAACGACGGCGGATTTGGAAAAAATGGCGGAATCGGACAAAGCGGACGTCCCGGCGATGAAAGGGTGGCGGTATGATTTGTTCGGTCGTGCGGCGATGCAGTTTAAGCGCGGGCAATTAGCGGTTCGATTGAACCCGAAAACCAACAAGATAGAATTTTTTGATTGTTAAGAGAAAATCCCACCGCAAGAGTGGGATTTCCCTTTTGAGCGAAATCAACCGTTATTTGTTTTTCAGTTTGGTGTGGATTTCATCAGCAGACAGTTTTTTTGTACATAAAAACCAAACGCCTGTCGGTGACGGATTTGGTTCTGCTGGACTTGCCTTTTCGCAGGAGTTCGGCGATGGGACAATAACATCCTTGCCGGGTTGCCAGTCGGCTGGTGTCGCGACGTCAAAAGCATCGACGACTTGTAAACTGATTAATAATCGCTTGATTTCCTCAAAATTCCGACCGCTGGAAGCGGGATAGTATAAAATGGCGCGAATAACGGATTGCGGATCAATGATAAAAACGGCTCTGACCGTTTTGGTATCGCTGAATCCTTTGTGAATCATGCCGTATTTATGGGCAATTTCCATTTTGACGTCACCGATAACCGGAAATGGAATATGAACGTGTTCGACGCCGTCAAATTTAACTTTTTCTTCAATTTCCCGAACCCAACCGATGATGCTGGGAACGCTGTCCACGGCTAATCCGATCGGTTGCGTGTTGAGGGCTTCAAAATCCGGCATTAATTCGGCAAAGCGCATAAATTCGGTGGTACACACCGGTGTAAAGCTGGCCGGATGGCTGAATAAAATGACCCATTTCCCGACAAAATCTTCGGGAAAATGAATAGGCCCTTGTGTGGTTGATGCCGTAAACGGCGGTGCTTTTTCACCGATGACCGGCATCTGTTCGGAGCCGTTTTGTGAAAGCGTCATCTTTTCCGTCGGAAGCGTGAGTTCGAGTGAAACTGAATCTGTTGTCATATTGGAATTCCTTTTTTAAAAGGTACTCCATTCCTCTTCGTATAAGGTAAGAAAAAGAGGATTAAGAATCAATATACCTTTTAGGCGTGTTTTTATTCGTTTCGGGTTTTTTGTTGGTTGAAATAAGCCCGGCGATGGCGGATTTTCGCCCAAACATAACCGACGCTCGCAACACAGACAAGCCCGTAAAAAGCGTTATATTCCAACGGATTGAGCTTTAAAAGAGGATGTTCATCCAAAAAAGCCTGATGATTTTTTTGGCGTTCCTGCGGGATGGAATGGTTAACGGCTAAGCCGATGAGGCCGGCCCAAAAACAGATGCGGGCGATGCGCATTCTTTTGGCGTGTTCAAGGGTAAAGGGTTTTATTTCTTTCATTTTTATGTCTTCTTTGTTAAACAGAAGGGGAGAATATAGGCTGTTTAATATCAAAAGACAATCCCCGAAGGAAGATTATTCACGGGTTTTTTGAAATTCCTGCCATTTTTTATAGTGCCGAAGGTTGCACTTGACATAAACCCAACATCCGAACACCATCAGCAACCGAATATGGCTGTAATGAAGCGGGTTGTATTTATCAAGACCCGGCGTTCTTTGGCGTTGTTCTTGTTCCGTTTGCCGTTGTTCGGGTGTTTTACACAAAGATTCGTACATGGAAACGCTAATGATCATTATCATGCACAATATAGCCAGGTTTGCGGCCGTTTTATGGTGTTTCGTATATGGTTTCATTTAAATAACAATGCTTAAGCAAATGCCGCAAATCAACGGAACGGAGAGGTTGTCATCGATGTGCAGTTTGTTTTCATAAAGTTCGGCAAAAGTAGCTAACAATACACCCAGCCAGCCGCCCCAAAACAGCGCAACCGTCCAGCCGAAGAAAGCTGTGTACAGACCCAACACCGCTAATCCCGATAGGAAAAAAGCCGCTGATCCTTCCAAGCTTTTGCGGTTGATTGGATGCATCCCCCACTTGCGCCCGACCAAAGCCGCTGCTGTGTCTCCAATAAGCATGACCGTCAATGCAAACATGGCAACTTCTTTGTAAAATAGCATTGATACCATCAACGCGGCGCCCAAAACATAAGGTGCCCCCGATAAATGAAAGCCCGGTTCGGTTTCTTTAGTACGCAACATTTTGCCGAAAAATTTCCGATACAACGGAGCGAATACCGGCCAATTCCGATAGGTACCGTATTCAACAAAAACTGTGCCGGCGCATAAGACAAAAAATAAAAGAGCCGCGACAGGACGGGGAAGCAGGTAAATGGCAACCACCATCCACAACGAGCTTAAATGAATCAGTTTACGTAAAATTTCTTGACGATATGTTATTTGCATAGGCTTTCCTTTTTTCAAGTTTATACCATACGATTTTTGATAAAAATTGCAAGTAAAATCGGATGTTATCGACCTTTTGATGCCAGCGTGCTTTTAATCAAAGAGGTCGTTTGCGCACTTTGTAATCCCTCGGCGCCGTTTCTAATTCGCCGTTTTCCAAATTGACAAAGCGAACCGAGACAATGGGTTCATTTTGCAACGGTTTTTTCGCGTTTTCAGCCGCCCATTTTTGGTCGATATAGCGTGTTACTTCGGGCGAAACGGAATCGTCATAATGAAACGAACATTCGGTAACCGTCGGTTCCGAGGCCGGCACCGTTTGATGCGGCATGTAGACGATTTTAATATCATCCATCGAATATCAACATTAAAATAAGCAAAAGGATCGAGCTTTGTCACATGAATCTCCTTCATGAATTCATTCTAACAAAGCTTTGTTCTTTTGTCTGGATTTTCCATGTTTGAAGCAAGTAATATATCCGGTGAATTTTATTGACCGGATTGGTTAATCAACGTGATTTCTACTCGACGGTTTTGCTCGCGCCCTTCAGGGGTTGCATTGGAGGCAATTGGGTTTTGCGGTCCCATGCCGGAAACAACCAACCGTTCATAATTCACCTTTTGAATCCGTAAATAAGTTTCGACGGCTCTTGCCCGTTTTAACGAAAGCGCATTGTTATAAGCAACGGTTCCGGTATTGTCCGTGTACCCGACGATTGAAACGCGTGTTTGATCATATTCATTTAAAACCTTTGCAATGGAATCCAAAACCGGTTGGAAAGACGGTTTGATTTGCGCAGAATCTGTGTCAAACGTGATGTTGCCCGGCATGATGAGGTGAATTTGATCTCCGTTTTGGGAAACTTGAACACCGGTTCCTTGTAATTCTTGCCGCAAAGCCCGCGCCTGAAGATCCATATATCCGCCGACAGCTGCTCCGCCGACCGCACCGATACCGGCTCCGATTAAAGCACCGCGCCCGCCACCTGCAATCGCTCCAATGCCGGCACCGGCCAAAGCCCCTATGCCGGATCCGATAGCGGTTTTGGAAACTTTAGATTCACCCGTGTACGGATCTGTTGCACATCCGGTTAAAAGAAGAACCGTTAAACAAGAAACAATGAGTTGGTTTTTCATGAAAAATCTCCTTTAAAAGCCATTTTAAGAAAATGCTGCTCAAAAATCAAATAAAAAAACTTGACAGTAGGGGGGGGGGGTATTATAAGATGTTTCCAAGTCTGATGGTAAAGAGGAGGAAACGATGAAGAAGTTGAAATGTTTTTTGGGAAAAAGGAAAGAAGAGTTGTTTGGTTGTCATATAACGGCCGGGGCGGGGGCGCGAGGAATGCGCCCCGGCCGTTCGGGGACATTTTCTCCTGCTGAACCGAAAAGTTTTGTTCATGCGACAGAAACTGCTTTTCCACCGGCCGCGCCGCGCGCCCGAAGAATTTCGGCGCGGCCGGAGAACAAACACAATATCGGCGGGGCGCACCCCTGCGCGCGCACGCCCCGCCGATGGGGCAAACAAAAAGGCCGAACTCTTTTGGAAATGCTTGCCGTCCTCGCCATCATCGGGGTTCTGTCCATTACGGCTCTGGTCGGGTTTACATACGCCATGAACAAACACCGAGCGAATGAAACGATTTATGATGTGATGTTGCGTGGAACCAATGTGCCGATGATTGACGAATATTATTATGACAAAGCGTCGGGCTATGAATTCCGTTTTCCGGGATTGGTTAATAATGGCCGACAAGGAACCTATTACCCGATGACGACGAAGAAAGATGCGGGCAGTTCGTATTACGTTGAAGCAACGGGCGTAACGTATCGTGTGTGTGAATTGATTTTAAAGATGAACCCGACGGACATCGACCAAATTGTTGTAGGGAACACGGTTTATCAAGGGGATAGTGACATTTGCGGAACGACGGATGGCTTGGCGATGAAGTTCTGTTTTGGTGAAGATGGAACGATTTGTGACGGCACGGGACACGGCGGTTCTTCGGGTGGTTCAAGCGGTGGCAGTTCCGGTGGGACATCCGGCGGTTCCGGTAGTGGTTCCGGTAGCGGCTCGGGTAGTGGTTCCGGTAGCGGCTCGGGTAGTGGTTCCGGTAGCGGTTCCGGTAGTGGTTCCGGTAGCGGCTCGGGTAGTGGTTCGGGAGAAGGATGTGATCCGGCTTGCGGGGCTTGTGAACAGTGTGTAAATGGTTCATGTGAATTACGTTCTTGTCTGATTGCTTCCTGTCCAGA
>CALXTZ010000020.1 GCA_944391545.1 uncultured Alphaproteobacteria bacterium | reverse complement strand
GATTTTGAAATAATCAAAAATTATTCCAAAACTTAAAAACAAAAGAAGAGAAAGATAGCCTTTCTCTTCTTTTTTGTGTTGTGTCATAAGATGAAATACATATAAAAATACTTGACAAAAATACGAAAGAGATGTATTCTTTTCCTACTTTAAGAGAGGAAATATGAAGCGGTTAACACAAGAAGAAGTCTTCGCGACATGGTTTGCGGCGGATGAAGATTGCATGGCGATGCTTTGTGCCGGCATCGCTTGTTTGCGCGGTGATTGGTATTCTGCCGTGCGTTTTTATCAAAAGGATAAAACACTGGTTTCGGCGTGTTTGAATGATTATCAGAAAGCCAAAAGTGTATCCGATCCGGCTGCATGGATTGATTTTCAAGTGCATCGCAAGGCTGAAAATTTGCCGCGCCAGGCGGATGTAGCGCATCTGTGGCTTTGGCCGCAGGTTGATCGATTTTGTTTAAGCGCGCAGGAGATTCAAACGCATAATGAATTGGCGCGCGAGATATACAATCACTTTAAATATTTTGTCGAAAACGGGACTTATCCCTTTTTGTTTAAAACAAAAGGATTGGCTCGACCGCATAAAGAAGTGTGTCGTCCGACGTTGGCGCGCGAGGCTTAAACGGCCACACCCCTGATAAAAGTTAAAAAAGTTTAAAAAAAGGCTTGATTTTTGAAATGAAAACAGATACTATTTCGCAACCTGATCCTTTTTATGAGAAGGATTCGGTGAAGGTGTGCCTTTTTAGGGGTGTAGCTCAATTGGTAGAGCACCGGTCTCCAAAACCGGGGGCTACGGGTTCGATTCCTGTCACCCCTGCCACCTGAAGGGCGAGAAATTGGGATAAGGAAAAGTTTTAAAATGAAAACATCTCCGGCAGCATTTTTAAGACAAGTTAAGCAGGAAATTGCGAAAATTACATGGCCCAGCCGTCGTGAAGCGACTCAGGCAACGATCGTCGTGATGGCGATGTGTTTGATTTTGGCTGTGTATTTCTTTGTGGCTGATCGTGTATCTGCCGGTATTATTAAAACGATTTTAGGGATTGGAGCTTAAAGACAATGGCACTGAAGTGGTACGTTTTACACGTTTATTCTGGGTTTGAAAAGAAAGTCGCCGAGTCGATTAAAGAACAAGCTGAAAAAAAAGGTTGGACGGACAAAATTGCGGATGTTTTGGTGCCGACCGAGGCTGTTGTCGATATTCAAAAGGGAAAAAAGGTTCAGGTAGAACGCAAATTTTTCCCGAGCTATGTTTTGGTTCAAATGGAAATGAACGATGACACGTGGCATATGATTAAAAATACACCGAAAGTCACGGGGTTCCTGGGCGGTAAAAAGCCGGTTGCGATGTCAAATGCCGAAGCGCAACGCGTGATGACTCAGGTACAACAGGGAATTGAAAAGCCGCGCGCTTCCGTTTCTTATGAAGTCGGCGAACAAGTTCGTGTGAATGACGGGCCGTTTGCTTCTTTCGTCGGTGTGGTGGAAGAAGTGGATACGGAACATTCCCGGTTAAAAGTTTTGGTTTCGATTTTCGGTCGGTCAACTCCTGTGGAATTGGAGTTTACCCAAGTCGAAAAAGTATAACAAAAAGGCTTAAAAAGTCCGGTCTTTTTGTGTCGTGGAAAAGGGGCCATCCTTGATTACCACGAAACTTCAAAAAAGGACTTATGAAAATAGAGGTTATAAATGGCAAAAAAAATTATCGGATATATTAAGCTGCAGATTCCTGCCGGCAAAGCCAATCCGTCTCCTCCCGTCGGTCCTGCTTTGGGTCAACGCGGGTTGAACATTATGGAATTCTGTAAAGCATTTAACGCGAAAACACAAAGCATGGAACCGGGGATGCCGATTCCTGTTGTGATTACGGCATATGCAGACCGGACTTTTGATTTTATTACAAAAACCCCGCCGGTGACTTATTTCATTAAGAAAGCGGCCGGTTTGACAAGTGCGTCCAAAGAACCGGGCAAAACCAAAGTGGGTAAAATTACGATGGCTCAAGTGCGTCAAATTGCTGAACAAAAAATGGCTGATTTGAATGCGCATGACGTGGATGCCGCTTCTCAAATGATTATCGGATCGGCTCGTTCCATGGGTATTGATGTGGTAGAAGGATAAGAAAATGGCTAAATTAGGTAAAAGATTAAAAGCAACTTATGCTGGTTTCGATTCTGCCAAATCATATGACTTGGATGAAGCGATTAAAATCATCAAAGACAATGCCAAAGCAAAATTTGATGAAACCATTGACATTGCGATGAATTTGAATGTGGATGTTCGTCAATCGGATCAAATCGTTCGTGGCGCCGTTTCTTTGCCCAACGGAACAGGCAAAACATTCCGTGTGGCTGTGTTTGCCAAAGGCCCGAAAGCAGAAGAAGCGAAGAAAGCCGGTGCTGACTTGGTCGGTGATGAAGATTTGATGAATGAAGTTTTAGGCGGCAAAATTGATTTTGACCGTGTGATCGCAACACCGGATATGATGGGTGTTGTCGGCCGTTTGGGTAAGGTTTTGGGACCAAAAGGCATGATGCCGAACCCGAAATTGGGAACCGTAACAATGGATGTTGCAGGTGCCGTTAAAGCCGTTAAAGGCGGTCAGGTTCAATTCCGCGCCGATGCACAAGGAATTGTGCATGCCGGTGTCGGTAAAGCCAGCTTCGATGCAAACAAGATCAAAGAAAATGTTCTTGCTTTCGTCGATGCGATTAACAAAGCCAAGCCGACGGGTGTCAAAGGCGTTTATTTGAAGAAAGTTTCGATTTCTTCGACGCAAGGCCCGGGCGTTAAGCTTGTTTTGTCAAGCTTATCATAAGGCTTTAAAAGAGATTCCTGTCCAAGACTGTCGGTTTTAGCCACGGGGTTAAATTAAAGGGAAGCATCCCGCCTACATAGACAGAGTTCAAATCAGTTATTCCTTTTGGAATAAAAGATTCGGGTTTCTGGGCAGGTGAAGTTGGGTTTTAAAGGAAACTTTAAAATCTGTGTAGAAACCAAGAATATTAAGTTTAACTTAAGTTCTTAACAAAAAGCGGAGTAAAAAGTGAAACGTGAAGAAAAACAAGAACTGATCACTGAATTGAAAGGCGTTTTTGATTCTGCGAATTTAGTCGTTGTCGTCTTGAACAAAGGCTTGACAGTGGCAGAAGTGACGGAATTAAGAAACAACGTCCGGAAAGACGGTGCCGGTTACCGTGTTGCGAAAAACCGTTTGGCGAAACTTGCTCTTGCAGGAACACCGTGTGAAGAATTGGCCGATTTGTTGGTTGGTCCGACAGCATTGGCATATTAGAAAGATGCGATTGCGGAGTCGCGTGCGGATGTGAAAATGGCAAAAACGAACGACAGGCTCGAAGTTGTCGGCGGTATTATGAATGGCAAAAAAGTTGATGTCAATACCATCAAAGATTTGGCCAGTCTGCCGTCTTTGGACGAACTGCGCGGCAAGTTGGTCGGTTTGTTGCAAGCGCCTGCAGGTCAATTGGCTCGGTTGGCAAAAGCTTATTCGGAAAAAGAACAAGCTGCTTAAGTTTTATCAATTAACGTGCTGAAAAAGCACATATGAAAAGAAAAAGGAAATTAAAATGGCTGATTTAAATAAAATTATCGACGAATTGTCTGCTTTGACTGTTTTGGAAGCAGCTGAACTTGCAAAAATGTTGGAAGAAAAATGGGGCGTCTCTGCTGCTGCTCCGGTCGCTGTTGCGGCTGCGGGTGCTGCCGGTGGTGCTGCGGCTGAAGAAAAGACGGAATTCAATGTTGTCTTGGCGGATGCCGGTTCCAACAAAATCGCTGTGATTAAAGAAGTTCGTACCATCACGGGCTTGGGCTTGAAAGAAGCCAAAGACTTGGTTGAAGGGGCTCCGCAAACAGTGAAAGAAGGCGTTGCCAAAGCTGAAGCCGAAGAAATGAAAAAGAAATTTGAAGAAGCTGGCGCAAAGGTTGAATTAAAATAACCTTCTGTGAAAACGCAGGGTTTCGGGTCGAGTGTTAAGGGTTTTGATTCACGCCTTTAGCATCTCGACCTTAAGCGGTTTAAAGTTGAATTAGGTTTCCGTCCCTTTGACGGTGATACAATAAGTTAAGGAAAACGCACATGTCTCAATCCTTCATGGATCGCAAACGTATCAGAAAAAGTTTTGGAAGAATTCCGGCGATTGCTCCGATGCCTAATCTTATCGAAGTGCAAAAGAGTTCTTATGCTCAATTTTTACAAACCAACGTCCCGGCAAAAGAAAGAACCGATACAGGCTTACAGGAAGTGTTCAAGTCTGTTTTCCCGATTCATGACTTTGCAGGTCGCGGGGATTTGGAATTCGTTAAGTACGAATTAGACCAGCCGAAGTACGATGTGGATGAATGTATTAAACGCGGGTTAACCTATGCGGCTCCCGTTCGTGCCACGCTGCGTTTGGTCGTGTGGGATGTGGACGATGAAACCGGCGCTCGGTCTATTCGTGACATCAAGGAACAAGATGTTTACATGGGCGACCTGCCGATGATGACGGCAACCGGGACGTTTATCGTCAACGGAACAGAACGTGTGGTTGTGTCTCAAATGCATCGGTCTCCGGGTGTTTTCTTCGATCATGACGAAGGGAAAAACACGTCCGGCAGATATTTGTTCTCGGCGCGGATTATTCCTTACCGCGGGTCTTGGTTAGACTTTGAATTTGACGCCAAAGATATGGTTTATGTGCGGATCGACAGACGGCGCAAACTCCCGATTACAACCCTTTTGTATGCTTTGGACAGCGATGAAACCGCCGCTAAACGGCTGGAAGCCGAAAAAGCCGGCAAGCCGATGAATTTTGCTGACGTCTACGGCATGAGCAAAGAAGAAATTTTGGCCGCTTTCTATCAGAAAAACACATTTACGAAAGACAAAAAAGGATGGAAACTGGCCTTTGATCCGGAAAAAGTCAAGGGCGTGAAATTAACGCATGACCTGATTGATGCGGATACAAAAGAAGTCCTGATGAAAACAGGTGAAAAAATTGTCTTGGCAAAAGCGAAAAAGCTGCAAAAAGACGGTTTGAAAAATATTTTGGTTTATGATGAAGACTTAATCGGACGCTTTATTGCCAATGATATGATTGATGAGACAACCGGGGAAGTCATTATTGAAGCCGGCGATGAAATCACGGCGGATGTTTTGGAAACATTCAATCGGTTGAAAGTCAAATCATTTGATACATTATATATTGATTACGTCAATGTCGGCCCGTATTTGCGCAACACGTTGGTTGCGGATCGCAATACGACGCGGGAAGAAGCATTGATTGATATTTACAAAGTAATGCGTCCGGGTGAACCGCCAACGGTTGAAACGGCTGATAATTTGTTCCGTTCCATGTTCTTCAGTTTGGAAAGATACGATTTGTCCGCGGTCGGTCGCGTGAAAATGAACGGCCGGTTAGGCTTTAAAGACGTGCCGGATTCCGTTCGCGTGCTGCGCAAAGAAGACATCTTGGCGATTGTTAAAATTTTGTTGGATTTAAAAGACGGACGCGGCACGGTAGATGATATTGATAACCTCGGCAACCGGCGTGTACGTTCGGTCGGTGAATTGATGGAAAATCAATACCGCATCGGTTTGTTGCGGATGGAACGGTCTATTCGCGAACGGATGAGCTCGATTGAAATTGACACGGTGATGCCGCATGATTTGATTAATGCCAAACCGTTGTCCAGTGCAGTGCGCGAATTCTTTGCCTCCAGCCAATTGAGCCAGTTTATGGATCAAAACAACCCCTTGTCCGAAGTGACTCATAAACGTCGGTTGTCGGCGTTGGGGCCGGGCGGTTTGACACGTGAACGCGCCGGATTTGAAGTGCGTGACGTACATCCGACGCATTATGGACGGATTTGTCCGATTGAAACGCCGGAAGGTCAAAACATCGGGTTGATTAACTCGTTGGCAACGTATGCGCGCATTAACAAGTACGGCTTTATTGAAACACCGTACCGTCGTGTTGTGGATCGCCACTTGACGGATGAAGTCGTTTATATGACGGCGATGGATGAAGTCGGGCACACAATTGCGCAGGCAAACGTGACAATTAAAGACGGTCAGTTGGTCGATGAATTGGTGACCAGCCGTCGGGATGGCGAAGTGGTTTTAGCGCGTCCGGAAGATGTTGATTTTATGGATGTTTCTCCGAAGCAATTGGTTTCTGTGGCGGCAGCGTTGATTCCGTTCTTGGAAAACGATGACGCGAACCGGGCTTTGATGGGATCAAACATGCAAAAACAAGGTGTGCCTTTGTTAAGAAATACGGCTCCGCTGGTCGGAACCGGGATGGAAGCACCGGTTGCCAGAGACTCCGGCGCCTCTATTTTGGCCAAGCGCGCGGGTGTTGTTTCTCAAGTGGATGCGATGCGTATCGTTATTAAAGCAACAGGTGATGTCGATGCATCAACGTCTGCGGTTGACATTTATACTTTGCAAAAATTCCAACGGTCCAATACCGGGACATGCATGTCTCAACGGCCGCTGGTTAAAGTCGGCGATGTTGTGGCAAAAGGCGATATTATTGCGGACGGTCCGTCAACGGATTTGGGCGAATTGGCTTTGGGTCGCAACGTTTTGGTTGCTTTTATGCCGTGGAACGGATACAACTTCGAAGACTCAATCCTGATTTCCGAACGGATTGCGCGGGATGACGTCTTTACATCCATTCATATTGATGAATTCGAAGTGATGGCGCGTGATACAAAGCTGGGGCCGGAAGAAATCTCTCGGGATATTCCGAACGTTGGCGAAGAAGCGTTGAAACAGTTGGATGAAACCGGGATTGTGTATATCGGCGCCGAAGTGAAAGCCGGAGACATTCTGGTCGGTAAAGTAACGCCGAAAGGCGAAACCGTCATGACGCCGGAAGAAAAATTATTGCGGACGATTTTCGGTGAAAAAGCCGCCGATGTCCGGGATACGTCTTTGCGCGTGCCGCCGGGCATTCAGGGAACGGTTGTCGATGTGCGTGTCTTTACACGCCGCGGCTTGGATAAAGACGAACGGGCTTTGTCGATTGAACAGGCTGAAATCGATCGTTTGGCAAAAGACCGCGACGATGAACGCAAGATTTTGCAAGGCAGCTTTATGGATCGGGTAAAATCCTTGGTCTTGGGACAAGTCAGCGGCAAAAGCGATGTCATGCCGGAAGGAACCGTGATTACGGAAGAGGCTTTAAGTGCGTTGTCCGTCGGACATTACAAAAAGATTGTTGTCAAAGACGACGCGATTATGAAGCAAATCGAACAAATGACGACAACTTTGGAAGAAGCTGAAAAGGCATTGCAAGCCAAGTTTGAAAACCGTGTTGAAAAAGCACAACGGGGCGATGAAATGTTGCCAGGGGTATTGAAAACGGTTAAGGTCTTTATTGCTGTTAAACGGAAATTGCAACCGGGTGATAAAATGGCCGGCCGTCACGGAAACAAAGGTGTGGTTTCTCGGATTTTGCCGATTGAAGACATGCCGTACACCGAAGACGGGACACCGATGGATATCGTGTTGAATCCGTTAGGGGTGCCGTCTCGGATGAACGTGGGACAGGTTTTGGAGACACACTTGGGATATGCTTGTCATGAACTGGGTGTTCAAATCGGAAAAGTTGTCGACGCTATCCAAAAAGATGAAGCAACGATGGCTGATTTGCGCAACAAGTTGAATGATATTTACGAAAAAGACGCATATCAAAAAGAAATTGCGGACATGACGGACAAAGAAGTCTTGGAATTGGCACAAAACTTAAAGGCGGGTGTGCCGATTGCGACGCCGGTTTTTGACGGGGCGCATGAAGACGACATCAACCGTATGTTTGAAAAAGCCGGTTTGGACAAGTCCGGTCAGGTCACATTGTACGATGGTTTAACGGGCGAACCGTTTGATCGGAAAGTGACAATTGGTTACATGTACATGTTAAAACTGCACCACTTGGTTGACGAAAAGATTCACGCCCGTTCTATTGGGGCTTACAGCTTGGTGACGCAGCAACCGTTGGGCGGTAAGGCTCAATTCGGCGGACAGCGTTTCGGTGAAATGGAAGTGTGGGCGTTGGAAGCATACGGTGCCGCATACACCTTGCAAGAAATGCTGACGGTGAAATCCGATGACGTGTCGGGCCGGACGAAAGTCTATGAAACATTGGTGAGAGGCGATGACAACTTCGAATCGGGAATTCCGGAATCTTTCAACGTTTTGGTGAAAGAAATGCGGTCCTTGTGTTTGGATGTTGAATTGAACCAAAAAGAAGTTTAAGTAATCAAGGGGCCGGCGGGTCCGGCTCCTTAAACCCTTTGATGTAGAGGAAAAGCATGAACGATCTCGTAAAAATTTTCGGACAAGTGAGTAATCCACAGTCCTTTGATGAAATTAAAATTTCCATTGCCTCTCCGGAAAAAATCCGGTCTTGGTCTTACGGTGAAGTGAAAAAACCGGAAACCATTAACTATCGGACATTTAAACCGGAACGCGATGGGTTGTTCTGTGCCAAAATTTTCGGGCCGGTGAAAGATTATGAATGTTTGTGCGGTAAGTACAAACGCATGAAATATCGGGGCGTCACGTGTGAAAAATGCGGTGTGGAAGTCACTTTGTCCAAAGTGCGTCGTGAACGGATGGGACACATTGAATTGGCTTGTCCGGTAGCGCATATTTGGTTTTTGAAATCTTTGCCGAGTCGCATCGGTTTGTTGGTTGATATGCCGCTGAAAGATTTGGAATCCGTTTTGTATTTTGAAAAATACATGGTGACGGAACCCGGATTGACACCGTTGAAATTGCACGAATTGCTGACGGAAGAACAATATGAACGCGCTGTTGAAGAATACGGCGAAGATTCTTTCCATGTCGGTATCGGTGCGGAAGCGTTGAAAGAATACTTGAGCCAGATGGATTTGGAAGCCGAAGCGGCCGAAATGCGCGCGGAACTTAAGAGCACGACTTCCGAAATGCGCCGCAAAAAATTGGTTAAACGGTTGAAAATCGTGGAAGCGTTCTTGGAATCCGGTTCTCGTCCGGAATGGATGATTTTGGATGTGATTCCGGTCATTCCGCCGGAATTGCGTCCGTTGGTTCCGTTGGATGGCGGCCGGTTTGCGACTTCTGACTTGAACGATTTGTATCGCCGCGTGATTAACCGGAATAATCGGTTGAAACGGTTGATGGAATTGCGCGCGCCGGAAATCATTATTCGTAATGAAAAACGGATGTTGCAAGAATCCGTGGATGCTTTGTTTGATAACGGTCGCCGCGGTCGCGCGATTTTGGGAACAAACAAACGGCCGTTGAAATCATTGGCGGATATGTTAAAAGGGAAACAAGGTCGTTTCCGTCAAAACTTGTTAGGTAAACGTGTGGACTATTCCGGACGTTCCGTGATTACGGTGGGGCCGGAATTGCTGTTGCACCAATGCGGGCTGCCCAAACGGATGGCTTTGGAATTGTTTAAACCGTTCATTTACGCTAAATTGGAACAATACGGATTGGCAACGACGATTAAAGCGGCTAAACGTATGGTGGAAGCCGAACGGCCGGAAGTGTGGGATATTTTGTCCGAAGTCATTCGCGAACATCCGGTGTTGTTGAACCGTGCGCCGACATTGCACCGGTTAGGTATTCAGGCATTTGAACCGGTTTTGATCGAAGGGAAAGCCATTCAATTGCACCCGTTGGTCTGTACGGCGTTCAACGCGGACTTCGACGGTGACCAGATGGCTGTTCACGTTCCGTTGTTCTTGGAAGCGCAATTGGAAGCACGTGTCTTGATGATGTCAACGAATAACATTTTGTCTCCGGCAAACGGGAAACCGATTATCGTGCCGACTCAGGACGTTATTTTGGGGCTTTACTATTTGACATTGATGCGCGATGGCGAAAAAGGCGAAGGCATGGTGTTCTCCGGTATTCCGGAAGTCATGCATGCGTTAAATGAAAAAGTCGTTTCGTTGCATGCCAAGATTAAAGCACGTTTGACGATTTTTGAAAACGGCGAAAAAGTCACGAAAATTGTGGAAACATCTCCGGGACGAATTATTTTGTCTCAAGTTTTGCCGGATGATGCGAAAACACCGTTTGCTTTGATTAACCGTCAAATTCGTAAAAAAGAAGTGTCGGATATCATTGACACGGTGTATCGTCACTGCGGTCAAAAAGCGACGTGTATTTTTGCGGACAAGATTATGGCTTTGGGATATCGTGAAGCGGCCAAAGCTGGGATTTCTTTCGGTAAAGACGACTTGATTATTCCGGAAACGAAGAAAAAGCTGATTGCCGAAACGGAAAGCAAAGTCAAGGAATTTGAACGTCAATATCAGGACGGTTTGATTACCAAAGGCGAAAAATACAACAAAGTGGTTGATGCGTGGTCGGCTTGTACGGATGCCGTTGCGGAAGAGATGATGAAAGAAATTTCAAAAATCGAACCGGGCAAACCCGTGAACTCTGTTTATATGATGGCTCACTCCGGTGCGCGCGGTTCTGCCGCTCAAATGCGTCAGTTGGCCGGTATGCGCGGGTTGATGGCAAAACCGTCGGGTGAAATTATTGAAACACCGATTATTGCGAACTTTAAAGAAGGGTTGAACGTGATGGAATACTTCAACTCGACTCACGGTGCGCGTAAAGGGTTGGCGGATACGGCTTTGAAAACGGCGAACTCCGGGTACTTGACACGTCGTCTGGTCGATGTGGCGCAAGATGCCATTATTGTCGAAGACGATTGCGGAACCGACAAAGGGATTACGATTTCTCCGATTATTGAAGGCGGTGACGTGATTGCGACAACCGGTGAACGGATTTTGGGCCGGACGGCGCAAGAAGATATTAAAGATCCGCAAACAGGCGAAGTCATTGTTCCGCGCGGTCATTTAATCGACGAAAATGACGTTGAAAAGATTGACGCGGCGGGCGTGGAAAGCGTGTTGATTCGTTCTGTGTTGACATGTGAATCCAAAAACGGTATTTGTGCGAAATGTTACGGTCGTGACTTGGCGCATGGGACGCCGGTCAGCTTGGGTGAAGCCGTCGGTGTGATTGCCGCGCAATCCATTGGTGAACCGGGTACGCAGTTAACGATGCGGACGTTCCACATTGGTGGTGCGGCGCAACGCGGGGCTGAACAATCCAGCATTGAAGCGGTATTTGACGCAACGGTTCGGTTAAAGAACTGCAACACCATTCAAAACAGTGCCGGTGCAACGATTGTGTTGTCCAGAAACTGTGAGATTTCTTTGATTGACGCGGGTCACCGTGAAAAGGCGCGTCATAAAGTGCCGTACGGGGCGACATTGGTGGTTAAAGACAATCAACAAGTCAAAAAAGGCGACCGTTTGGCCGAATGGGATCCGTACACAATGCCGATTATTGCCGATAAAGAAGGCTTTATTAAATACGAAGACTTCGTTGCCGGTGAAACGGTTCGTGAAGTAATGGACGAAGCCACCGGATTGACATCCATGGTGATTATGGATTGGCGTCAAAATGCCAAAGGTGGCGAACGCAAGCCGGGCTTGTTGTTGGTCGATGAAAAGGGTGAAAGCCTGAAGTTCTCGAACGACATTGAAGCGCGTTACTATTTGCCGGTGGATGCGGTTGTGTCCGTTGAAAACGGTGCAAAAGTAGCTCAAGGTGATATTTTGGCGCGTATTCCGCGTGAAACCGGAAAAACCAAAGATATTACCGGTGGTTTGCCGCGCGTGGTGGAAGTCTTTGAAGCGCGTCGACCGAAAGATGCAGCGATTATTTCCGAAATTGACGGTCGCGTCGAATTCGGCAAAGATTACAAATCCAAACGCCGGATCTTTATCGTGGGCGAAGACGATACACGTGTGGAATACATCATTCCGAAAGGCAAGCACATTGCGGTTCATGAAGGTGAATTCATTCAAAAAGGCGATGTGATTGTTGACGGAAACATGGTCCCGCATGACATCTTGCGCATTTTGGGGATCGAAAAATTGGCGCACTACCTGATTAAAGAAGTTCAGGCCGTGTACCGGTTGCAAGGTGTGCGGATTAATGACAAGCACATTGAAGTCATTGTGCGCCAGATGATGCAGAAACTGGAAGTCACCGATGCCGGCGATACAACGTTGTTGGTGGGTGAACAAGTGGATGCCGATACGTTGGATATCGAAAACAAAAAAGCATTGGCGAACGGTGGCAGAGAAGCCAAAGCTATGCCGATTTTGCTCGGTATTACAAAGGCCAGCTTGCAAACCAAGTCGTTCATTTCGGCAGCTTCTTTCCAAGAAACAACACGTGTGTTGACGGAAGCGGCTGTTGAAGGCAAACGCGATACATTGACGGGATTGAAAGAAAACGTCATTGTCGGTCGGTTAATTCCTGCCGGAACGGGTGCTTTGTTGAACCTGAAGCGCGAAATTGCGGCTGAAAGAGACAAAGAAGCTCTGGCCGAAACGGAAGAAAAAGCCGAAGAATTGGCTGATTTGTCTGCTGTCGACGCTGAATTAAATGCGGCGGCCGAAGCAAGCGAAAAGTAATCGAACACCGTTAAAATGAAAGCTCCCTGCGTATAACCGCGGGGAGTTTTTATTTGGAAAGGCCTTTAAAGTATGGTATAATAAAACAGCAGGAGGAACAGATATGCTGTCATCTTTAAAAGAAGCATTAGCCTTGATTGAAAAAGAAAGTTATGCCGATACACGTTTTTTGGCCGAAAAGGGAAAATTACTCTTGAAAAAAAGCCGTAAATGGGAACGTGCCGCCGGATATTTGTTGCAAGGATTAAGCCATGTCCATCGGGCAGCTGTGGTTGCTTTCTTTGTGTTGCCGCAGAAAATCATTCCTGATGCCGCGCCGCGCCGGGAGGCTGTTCCGCGAAAAGCCAAAATCGGCTTTTTACACGAAACCGAAGCCGAACCGACGGCTCGGCAAGAACCGGAACACATCGGTTTTTTCAATTCAGATAAATCACGCAATTCCTCACCTTATTCGGCGCAACAACTGAAAATCATTCGTACACGATTGGTTCGATTGTTGGCGGCTGCGGCACTTGCAGGAACGGCTTTTGTGCAAAAGGAAACAAGTCAGGATCCGACGACCCATGAACCCCGGTCCGTTGTTCGTGTCGGGACGCTCGGTGTAACGTTGATGAACGCAACGTTCAAAGGGAATAAGGATACAGATTTCAATATCCGGATGAATATGTCTGAAAAAGCACGAAAAACGGTTGAAAAAATGTTATCATCTTCCGCTTCCCAAACGAATGAGACACAACAAAAATCGGTGCCACCACAGGTTTTGTCAAAAAAATCCGAACGAGATCTTTAAAAAAAAGCCCCGTTTGGGGCTTTTATTCAACGACCGGTATTTCGGTGTGTCGGGGGCAGCGGAGCAGATCTTTGAGGCGAATGCCCGTACCGCTCATCCATAAATGAGGAAAGGGCTGTTTGTTGAGCTGTCTCCATCGGCGGAACAGAGGGCGGCATTACGACGGCCGCGGCCGCCGCGGTATTGCGAACGACCGATTCAAGAACGTATTCTGCCGTCTCCGATTTTTCGGGTTGCTTTCGGGCATCCTCTTCCTGCTCTTTCTTTTGAGCTTCTTTTTCGGCTTCCTCCGCTTTTGTTTGAACTTGTGCGGTTTTTGTTTCAAGAGTATTCGAATCGGTAGCCCCGATTTGGTTGATATCTTTTTCGATTGCTTCAAGTTTAGATAAATCCCGGCCGGGATGCGTTAATTTCAGCTGTGCAATTTTTTCTTTGACAGCCGTTTTTTGCAGTTCGATTAAAACCTGTAAATCAGCTTCGACGGCGGCACCTTTTGTCGTTTGCATGGAAGCCAACGTTTGTGCTTTTTGCAAATTCTGTTCATCGAGACTGTGATGCGTTTGAGGGTCTGAACTTTCCAAGATTCGTTGGCAGCCTGTTTTGATGAGGGCTGCACAATCCCGCATTGCATCACTGACTTGTGCTGTCGGCGGGTTATGAATCAGTTCGTAAACTTGGTTAAATTCGCTGTTGAGATTAGAGGTTCCGGAAGCGCGTCCCGTTGCGGACATGGAAAAGAATTGAACAACGCGCGATAATGTATTGAGATAATCGATTTCTTTGTTTAAATCGCCGGTATTGTGCGAGGGGGCTTTATCGGCAGAACGGGGGGGGGGGGATTTGTTTGTGCGGGAGCCGTTTTTTTAGCTTCTTTTTGCTGTTTTTTTTGTTCTATATTTATTTATTGTTTTTTATTTTTTCAAAATTACGGTGACTTGCGGAACCGGCTTAATCGGCACTTTATAATCCCGTTCAACTTCCTCATCCGACGTGTCAATTTCAACCATTTCAACAAACGGCGATTTTAACAACGATTCATGAACGGTCGGGTTGATGTAATCCAAAATAATGGATTCCATCGGTTTGCGAAGAAACAAAGCATGATCTCGACCGTCATATTGAATGCTTGCACCGACCGCATCGTCTTTTCGCGCACTGATAAACACCAGGAAAATACCTTCCTGTGTGCGTTGAATGTAATATGTTCGTTCCTGCAGCCAATTCATCGCGTTTCTCCACGAGCTTGTAATAAAGCCGCATTTGGTACCGGTGTTCCCATCCGTTCGGGTTCTCCGATCGGATGCAAGCCTAATTTGGCACACATTTTCATTGAAATCGTTTTAACCATTTCAGGGGTTAACGGTTTGTCACAGACGGTTTCAGGTTTCCCGTCAACGGCTTTAATCTGGGATAAAGGGGTAATTGTTTCAAGCAACATTTTATCTCCTTTCGTCTATTTATTTTAACAGATAAAAAGCCTTTTGTCCAAAGAAATGTGAATTTATTTTTCGATTCCTTTTAATCGGTGCGCCAAAAGGGGAGAAAGAGTCTGTTGATGCCGCGCATATAAATCGGCAGCCGTTCGGCCGGCTTTGTCTTTCATCTCTTTATCGGCACCGGCAGAAATCAACACGTCCATAATTTGTGTTTGACCGTGCTTGGCCGCCATCATTAAAGGGGTTTGTCCGTTTTCATCGGTTATGTTCAGTTCGGCGCCGGCTTTTACCAACGACTGAATGACAGCCAAGCCGGCAGGATTGTCGGCTCTGTCAGCCGCTTGAACCGCCAGAAAAAGCGGAGATTGGTTAAGTCCGTTTTTTTGATCGGGAGAAGCCCCGGCATTTAATAATAGATCGACCGTCTGCGCTTTTCCGTTCATGACGGCCGCTGTTAATAAAGTTTGATTCCACCCGTTCCTGATGAGATCCAGTTTGCCGTTTTTGAGAACGGTTTCATCAATTTTATCGATAGGTGTTCGGCGAAAACCGTTTCCGACCGGTTCTTGATAAAACCATCGGTTTAATTCGGAAGAGGTGTTCATCCAAGCGAATTCTTGATTCGGGCGAACTTCTTGTGCTTTTGCCGTCGGCGAAAGTAAAACCGTCGCGGCGGCTGCGGCAGGAGCTAACCGTTTCCCCAACCGATTGAGTTGTTCCAATAATGTTTTATGCGGCATTTTGTTCTCCTTACCTTTCATTGTAACATATTTTTGTCAGGAACGCGAGCTTTTTAAAGATTCGCAAAGATTACGCTCGAGACGAACGATAAAATTCGTATAAGGCAATTGCCGCCGCATTTGAAACATTTAAACTTTCCATTTTGTCACAAATCGGCAATTTAATTGTATAATCACATTTTTCGGCGGTTAATCGGCGCATGCCTTCTCCTTCGGAACCTAAAACGAAAACCGTTTTGGCCGGCAGTTTGTCATCCGTGATAAATTGATCGGCATAACCGTCCAATCCCAAAACCCAATATCCGGCGTCTTTTAATTCCCGGATGGCGCGCACCAAATTGGCAACCCGCACCAACGGCACGCTTTCCAAAGCACCGCATGCTGATTTAGCCAGCGTTCCGGTTTCTTCGGGCGCATTGGCATCCGGTAAGATGACGGCATCTGCATTAAAAGCGGCGGATGAACGCAAAATGGCGCCGATGTTATGCGGATCCGTGACTTGGTCTAATATCAAAAGAACGCTGCGCTCTTTTGACTGCGTCAGGCGGATAATGTCTTCCAAGTAAACCGGTTCCAGCGGTTTGACCGATAAAGCGACGCCTTGATGAATGGCGCCCGGCGGCAGCAAAGAATCCAATTCTTGTCTGGAAACGATTTTAACGGGCAGATTTTTAAGGACTTTTTTATCAATTTCCGACTCATTTGTTAAGCGAATCTCGATTTTTTCTCTGTTCGGGTTGCGTAAAGCGGCCGTAACGGCATGGTGTCCGTACAGCCAGAAAGTAGATTTTTGTTTGTTTTTTTTCATTCCGAGCGTCTTTCGATTTATGTCTTTTTGTTAAAAATCAATAACTTGATTATTTTTTGCTTCACAAAAAGATATAAACCTTTTTTTTTCTGTTGACAAGAGGTTAATTTCTTTGCATAGTATTGCCCTATCTGGTCTTGAAAGGCTAGATTCTTTTTCCGAGTGTGGAAAGGTGGCCGAGTGGTTAATGGCAGCAGACTGTAAATCTGCCCTCTTTTGAGTACGGTGGTTCGAATCCACCCCTTTCCACCAGAAAAAGAAGATGCGGGTGTAGCTCAATGGTAGAGCCCCAGCCTTCCAAGCTGGTCGTGAGGGTTCGATTCCCTTCACCCGCTCCAGTTTTTAAAACGCCCTTATGGTGAGGGCATTTCCCCATGGTGGGGGATAAAGGATTAACTTTTACGTTAAGGAAGAGAAGATGTCCAAAGAGAAGTTTGAAAGAAGTAAACCCCATTGCAACATCGGGACGATTGGTCACGTTGA